>RFPR01000001.1 GCA_009928265.1 Pseudomonadota bacterium
CGTCTTATCCCGGGGCCATGAACGATTCCCTGGTCAAGTCGCTCTCGGATACGCAGGTGGTCCATGACTCGGAACTTATTGCGGGATTTTTTTCCCCGATGGGATTCGCCGGGGTGATCTTGCTGCTGGTGATGGCCAATCATACCCTCTTCGCAGAGGGGGTCCTCTGGATTCACCGGCGTTTCATGGATCCTTTTCTCCACAGGGGAAAAGCCTTTCACGCTCGCTTGGTGGGGTTTTCTTGCATCCTAGTGCTGATGGCAGGTCACCTGACCGAGATTGTCATCTGGGCCACTTCATTGGTCATGACAGGGTTGATTCCCTCGATGAATACGGCCCTTTACTATTGTGGTAGCACCTACACCACCCTCGGCTATGGAAGTGACCCTATGGCGAACGGACGCAATGCCATCACCGTGGTGATCGCCCTTTCGGGGATGCTAACCATCGCAATGACCACCTCGATCCTCATGTCCCAATTTTCCAGATATCACGAGATTAGAAAAATCGCCCGGGCCAAGGCATCCGCACCGTGAAACTGAACTTCCGTTCCCCGCTGGGTCCAGATTGGATCCACTGCCCGCGTTGCGAGGCGGCCTGCCGGAGGCAACGCCTTTCCGCGGACACCGAACTTCACTGCGCTCGTTGCGGTACGACCGTCATGTCCCCGATCGGGAGGAAGACCTTTCAGCCGGCCCTGGCGCTTTCACTGGCGGGACTCTTTGCCCTGTTGCTCGCCACAACCAGTCCTGTGCTGACCTTCGACGTGGCGGGCAGGGAACAGCACGGATATATTGTCACAGGAATTTGGGAACTCTTCCGCCAGGGGTACTGGCCCATCGCGTTACTGGTCTCCGTTGCCTCGCTGCTGGCTCCGGCGCTCTATCTATCCTCGGTGGCCTATGTCTCGGCGGCCTGTTCCATGAAGCTCCGGCTTCCCCGTATTCATCAGGCCATGCGTCTCTCGGAGTGGACCGAGCCATGGAACCTTATTCCGGTCTACTCCATCGCCACGGTCGTTTCGGTGGTGAAGTTGCGCATGATCGGCGCGGTGAGCTGGAATGACGGGGCTCGATGGGTGCTGGCCGTGGCTCTGCTGACCCTCTTTGCCCAGCAGATGTTTGAGCGCCGCTTGGTGGAGCACCGTCTGGAGGCCCTGGGACTCGTGGACGATGCTGAGAACGACTGATGATGACAAATGCCTTCCGCGTTTCGGCTGCCAAGGCTCTGGTGACCACCGGGGCCCTGCTGTACATCCCTTCCAATGTCCTTCCCGTCATGACCATGACCGTGGCGGGAAAGACCCAACCCCTCACCGTGTTGGGAGGGGCGAAGGAGCTCTGGGATTCTAATCTTCCCGCCATTGCTGGAGTCGTTTTCCTGGCTAGTTTCGTGGTTCCGTTGCTGAAAGTAGCCTCCCTCGGCTGGATCCTCTGGCTTCACGGGACGGACCGCCATCAGGGCGCCCGCAATACCATTCACCGCATCGTTCACCGGATCGGAAGCTGGTCGATGATCGACATCTTCCTGCTTTCGGTGTTGGCCGCGGTAGGACAACTCGGCGCACTCGGGAGTGTCACGGCGGAACCGGGGGCCATTTATTTCTGCGCCGTGATGATCTGCTGTCTGCTTGCCGCGGAAATTTACAAACCCCGCCTGATCTGGGAGAGTCAATCTGCTACCGCCCCATGAACACCCCGAACCACGATCACCCCGACCACGGCATGGTCGTACCCAGGAAGAGGTTCCGGATTTCTTGGGTATGGCTCTTCCCTGTCCTGGCGGCGATTGCGGCAGGCACCATGTTCTACCGGAACTGGGTCAAGGAGGGGCCCATGATTTACGTGCAGTTTGCCTCCGCGCCCGGCATCAAGCCCGAGAAGACCCAGCTTTACTACCGCGGGGTCGAGGCCGGAACCGTCACTGGGATCCAGCTTGGCAAAAATCTGGACACGGTCTTGGTGAAAGTGCGCCTGCTCAGGCATGCGGAGGAACTGGCGCGCGAGGGGACGCTCTTCTGGATCGATCAACCGGTCTTCAATCTCGCCAAACCCTCCGGGATCGAGTCCCTGATTGAGGGGAATTCCCTCCAGGCACGCAAGGGATCGGGTTCCCCCGCTTATTTCTTTGTCGGCAGTGACGAGGTGCCATTAGCCCCGCTTGAGGCGGATCCTCTCTTGATTAAGCTCACTGCACCCGTGATTCCAGCCGTGGAGACCGGTGCGGAAGTCACCTATCGGGGACTTCCTGTCGGATTGGTTCGCAAAAAGGGTCTCGATGACAACGGCATGCCCTATCTTGAGGTTGGTTTAAGCACCCGGTACGCAAACCTTGTCAAAAACACCTCTCGTTTCTGGGTTGTGCCACCTCTCTCTGCAAAATTGGGCGCCGGCATTCTCCAGCTCGATATCTCCTCCTTGAAGTCGTTAATTCTTGGCGGGATTGCGTTCGATAACTTCGGTGATACCGGAATCATGGCCCTCAATCATGACAGGATCCCTCTGTATACAGATGAGACCATGGCGCGTTGCAGTTCCGATCCAATCACGCTCGACTTCAAGAACGGCCAAGGGCTCGTGGCGGGACTGACTCAGTTGCGTTATCTCGGATTGCCCGTCGGCATCGTGGAAAAAGTCGATCCCTCCCAGGGAAAGGTCCGTGTCACAGCTAGACTCTTGCCAGGTTATGATATGTTGCGCCGCAAGGGATCGATTTTCTCCATCATGCGACCGGTCATTGAACTGCAGAAAGTCAGCGGTTTGGAAACCCTGGTGAGCGGGATCTACATCGATTGCATTCCAGGGGAAAAGGGGCCCATGGTCTCACGGTTTCACGGTAGCAGTCAGGACGAAGCCGAATTGATCGACTATCAGGACGACAGCTTCGATGTGATTCTGGCGGCGTCCGCATCAAAGATTGGAGTCGGCACCCCGGTGATCTACCGCGGGGTTCCCATTGGCAAGATCACCCGCAAGGACCTTGCTCCCGGGGGTTCCGGAGTACGCCTAACCGCATCTGTCAAGCATCGCCACGCTTCGCTTCTTCATGAAAACAGCCACTTCTGGAATGCCGGAGGAGTTAGAATTTCCGGGGGGCTTATCCAATTGAATGTCCAGTCCTCGGTGCTTGAGTCCAAGGGACTCGGTGGCGTGGAATTCTCAACCCCGGCGGGTGATGCCGCGGGTGCCGAGGTCAAGGAGGGGCATGTTTACGATCTTTATGACTCACCCAAAAAGGAGTGGCTCCAATGGCCAATCCCGCCGTTCAAGTAATCAAAGGGTCCTAGTCGGAGATGAGGGGTGCTCCTCATCGGTTTCACCTCAACTCTTAGCTGGCTGAAACAGGCAATCTTGTCACAAGGATCGAGGTGTTTTCCCGCACAGGGTTGAGTAGGGCGCTTTCCATGGAGGAAGGAATAAGGAGGAATTCGCCGGGCAGAAGGCGGGCTCCTTCACACTCTGCCTCGCCGGAGAGGCCGGTAACGATGCAGAAGTCGCCTGGAGATGCCATGTCTAGGGGCGCCGAGATCGATTTCTTCTCCACATGGAAAAGGGGGCAGTTCGCCACGACGGGATTGGAGGAAGGTGTCACCGTTGGCTCGAAATCCTCGAAATCAATCGAAGCCATGGACTGTGGGATGTGAAGATCACGCGGTTTCCCGTCGAGGCCGGTCCGATTCCAATCAAAGACACGGTAGGTGGTATCGCTGTTCTGCTGGATCTCCACAATTACCAACCCGGCCCCGATGGCATGCAACCGACCGCTTGGGATAAAGATGCTCTCGCCGGCGGAAACAGGGGTGCTGTGCAGGTTCTCCTCCACGGTGCCCTCGGAGAGAGACTTTTCAAAATCGGCCCGTGTGACCCCTTTCTTGAGGCCGGCATAAATCGAGGCATCCCGATCGGCGTCCAGGAAGTACCAGCATTCCGTCTTGGGTTCTCCTTGTAATTCCTCGACCCGGTGAGCGGGTGGATGTACCTGAACCGAAAGCCTGTCGCGAGCATCCAGCAGCTTCACCAGTAGGGGAAAACGTGGTGATGGATTAGCCAGATGGAGGGAACCGAAGACCGCTTGGCGTGATTCCGTCCAGAGGTCATGCAGGGTTTTGCCCTGAAGGGTCCCGCCGGACACGACGCTCTGGGCCTCAGGGCGGTCGACGATTTCCCAGAGTTCCCCGATCACGGCATCCTTGGGAAGATCCTTGCCAAGTAGAGTCTCGAAGTGCCGTCCGCCCCAGACACGTTCCATGGCGAGGGGGGTGAAGCGGATTGGGGCCGAAAAAGGTAGTTTTGAGGACATAAACCGGAATTATCCAAAAAGCGCCCACGGTTGCCAAGAGCCGTGCGGTTCCTGCAAGATACACCGATGCTTCCATCCAGACGACGCGCCATGGACGAGGTGACTGGGGTTCTCCTCTTTTTCTGGGGAGTCCTTCTGTTACTGGCACTTGGTTCGTTTGATCCAAGAGACGTCCCCTCCTGGGCTTTCGGGACCCATGTTCCAATCAACACCCCCCCTTTGAATTTCGTGGGGCGCGTCGGGGCTGTGATTGCAAACATTTCCTACTTTCTCTTCGGTGCCGCTTCCTATTTTGGAGCCGTGGCCTTGGTGGGTCTCGGGATTTCCCAGTTTCTCCATCAGCTGAATCTGGGGATCAGATCCGGGTGGGCATTTGTCTTCGTGCTGAGTTGGTCCACCCTTCTGGATCTGCAGCATCTGATCCTGACTGACTGGAAGCAGAAATTCGGGATTGAGGGTCCCGGCGGATGGTGCGGTCATCATCTTAACATCGTGCTTGGCCGGAACGTTCTCGGCGCGCTTGGCTCTTTCCTGATCTTTGCCGCCCTGATGCTTGTCAGTCTGATCCTGGCCACCGGATTCCATCCAATTGCTGCCATCAAGCGTCTGGCGGTTGCCTTCTGGGTGCTGTTCTCCGGTCTGTTGGGACTGATCGGCAAGAGGTTCGGTGGAGTGAGCGCTGGAAGTGGGGAGGAGGGTGATGAAGGGGTTCCCAGCGTTGTGCCTTCAAGCCGCAACCGCAACCGTCGCCGTCCCCAGCGTGATGAACCGCCCGTTGATGAGGCCGGGGATTCCCCAGCTCCCGCCTCCGACCTTCCTGCACCCAAGATTATCGATGCCAGTGTCCCGACCCCGGCTCGCAAGCCAACCCTTGCCGAGGTGATGAAGGCCAAGCAAAAACCTGCTTCTGGCGCTGCTGTCCCCACGCTGGCGGATGTGGAAGGGGAATATTCCCTGCCTTCGCTCGATCTTCTCGAGAGCTACGACGACGAGTCTCATCAACCGGCCGATCCGGCGGCGCTCCAGGCGGTCCAGAAAATCATCCTCGATACGCTGGCTCAGTTTGACATTGAGGCATCGCCCGGTGACATCACCAAGGGGCCAACCATCACGCGGTACGAGGTGTATCCTGCCATCGGAGTCCGGGTGGAGCGCATCTCCGCTCTGGAAAAAAACCTCGCCCGGGCTACTCGCGCCGAACGCATCAACATCTTGGCGCCGATTCCCGGCAAGGACACCGTCGGTATCGAGATCGCCAACTCCAGTAAAGTGAAAGTCAGTATCCGGGAGCTCTTCCAGAGCGAGACCTGGGAATCTTCCAAGGCTTCCCTGCCACTGGCTCTCGGTAAGGATGTCTACGGTCACGCAATCATTGCCGATCTGGCCGCGATGCCCCACCTGCTCGTGGCCGGGGCTACCGGCAGCGGGAAGAGCGTCTGCATCAACTCAATCATCACGAGCCTGCTCTTCAAGCACACACCGGAGACGCTCCGATTCATCATGATCGACCCGAAGGTCGTCGAGATGCAGGTTTACAACGATCTGCCGCACCTTGTCACCCCGGTCGTCACCGATTCCAAGAAGGTCTTGCTCGCCCTACGTTGGGTGGTGGATGAGATGGAGAAGCGCTATGCGATTTTCGCCAAGGTCGGGGTGAAGAACATCTCGGGCTTCAACGCCCGGCCAAAAGCAGATAAACCATTCTGCTCAGCCCAGGAAACTCCCGGTGAGGAGTATCCCGTTAACGAAGTGACGACGGAGGAATCACCCGAGGTGGAGTCCCTCGAAAATGCCGCTGAGGAGCAGACTCAACCGGACCTACCCCAGCCTCCCCCGGACGACATGATCATTCCTGATCGGATGCCCTTCATTGTCGTGATCGTGGATGAGTTGGCCGATCTCATGCAGACGGCCCCCGCGGACGTTGAAGGTGCGATTGCCCGAATAACCCAGAAGGCCCGCGCGGCCGGCATCCACATGATCGTGGCCACCCAGACGCCGCGTTCCAGCGTGGTCACGGGGGTTATCAAGGCGAACATCCCCTCGCGCATCGCCTTCCAGGTGGCCTCGGGACTCGATAGTCGCGTCATCCTCGACGCAAACGGTGCCGAGAGGCTCATCGGTAAGGGAGACATGCTGTATCTGCCGCCTGGTAGTGCCAAGCTCACGCGTGCTCAGGGCGTGCTTGTCACCGATGAGGAGATCCACCGTGTCGTGGAGGCCCTTGCGGCTCAGGGCAAGCCTGTGTTCGAGCCGAGCATCTCCGCGAAGCTTTCCGGGAATATTATGCCCGAGGATGAGGTGACCGACGAGGAGGAGGATCTGGTCGGCAAGTGCCTTGAGATCATCCGCCAGGAGAAAAAGGCTTCCACGTCCATGCTCCAGCGCCGCCTGCGGTTGGGCTATACTCGCGCCGCGCGCGTCGTCGATATCCTGGAGCAGCGCGGGATCCTGGGTCCCAAAGACGGGGCCAAGGACCGAGAGATTTTGGTTGATCTCGACGGTCTGGAAGACTGAATAAGCACGAGGTTTCCTCATGAGGTTTTTCCAACAGACACTCCTTCCCGATCCGCTCGGACTGACCCTAGCCCAGACTAGAAAATCACGGCGACTCTCGCTCGGGCAAGCTGCCCAAGGTGCCGGGATTTCCGAGGCCGAGGCCCTTGCTCTGGAGGAGGATCGCATCCATGAACCAGGAATGGCCCGCATTCACGCGCTCTCGTACGCCCGATCACTCGGGATTGAACCCGAGGAAATCCGCGACTCGCTTCCGCCTCAACCCGATTTGATACGCAAAAAGTCGGGTTATCTTTCCAATCTGGCCAGTTCCGGGCAGACAAAAACCATCTTCAATCCTGTCCTGATAGGCAGAGTCCTTGCTCCGCTGGGCAAGGCGCTTGTGATCCTGCTTTTGCTGGCGACTTTTTTCACCACTTGGGGAATGATGCGTCAGCTCTCTAGGGTCCGCTCCATCCCTTGGATCACATCCAGCACCCGCCCCGTCTCTTTCGGCGACCGATGACAACAGAAACCACCCACCGCAAAATCGGACTGATCAGCCTCGGTTGCGCCAAGAACCTCGTTGACGCCGAGATTGTTCTCGGTGATGCAAAACTGCACGGTTACGAACTAACTACGGAGACCGACGAAGCAGACGTGGTCCTGGTCAATACCTGCGGATTCATCGATCCGGCCAAGGAGGAGAGCATCGGGGCGATCCTCGAAGCACATCGTCGCCGCCTTCACGGGGCCAAAGCCGGACAAAAACTCGTCGTCGGGGGTTGTCTTTCACAGCGGTATGCAGCCGATCTTGCCGTACAGCTTCCTGAGGTTGATGCCTTCATGGGTCTCGACGAGATCAAGGGGGCTGGAGCTTTTTTTGACCGTCTTCTCGATGATTCGCGGGAGGAACCTCTCGTCGAGGTCTCCCGCCGAGCAGCTTACATCCCGGATTATGATACGCCGCGGGTGCGTCTCACGGCCTCCCATACGGCCTATGTAAAAATCGCCGAGGGGTGCAATCACCCCTGTTCCTTCTGCGTCATTCCGAGAATGAGAGGGCGTCACCGGAGCCGCACGATCGACTCGGTTGTGAAGGAAGTCGAGGGGCTCATTGCCTCCGGCGTGAAAGAGATCAACCTCATTAGCCAGGACACCACCTACTACGGGATGGATCTCTGGGAGGAGAAAGCCGGACCGCGCCAGCCTGTCGACGAGGCGAGGGGACCGGGGCTTCCTGCCCTGCTCGATGCCCTCTCTGCTATTCCCGGTGAGTTCTGGATTCGCCTGCTCTACACCCATCCCGCCCACTGGAGCGACGACATGATCGCAGCCATTGCCCGGAATCCGAAGGTGGTCCGCTACGTGGATATGCCGCTCCAGCACATCCACGACACGATGCTGGACTCGATGAAGCGTGAGACCGACAGCGGTCACATCGAGCGTCTCATCGGCCGTATGCGTGCAGGAATTCCAGGGCTTACCATCAGGACCACGTTCATTGTCGGATTTCCCGGCGAGACAGAGGAACACTTCTCAACGCTCCTAGATTTCATTACCCGGACACGGTTCGAGCGACTCGGCGTCTTTGCCTACTCCCGTGAGGAGGAATCCCGTGCAGCCAAACTGTCGGGACAGATCCATGGCGGAACCAAGAAGCGACGCCAGCGAGAAGCGATGCTGGCCCAGCAGTTTATTGCCGCGGAGCATGCCGGATCGCAGGTCGGGAGTGAACTGACCGTGCTGGCCGACACCGCCTCACTGGGCCGTACCCAGGGGGACGCCCCCGATGTCGACTGCCGTGTTCATTTCACCGCACCTGTGAAGGCTGGGGAATTTCACCGGGTGAGGATCACCGGCACCCGCGGGTACGATCTGGAGGCCGCGCCCCTGCAGCCCGCATGAAGTTTCCCTATTCCTTCCCGCTGACCCGCGCCTTCAGCCTCTACATGGGGCAGGCTTCGCTGTTGGCATGGGAGGCATTCACCTCGATCTTGGCTGGACGCATCCGATGGAGGCTCGTCCTGAGACAGGTTGTCGAGATCGGGTTCGGTTCCCAGGCAGTCGTTATTGTGACCGGCATTTTCACTGGAGCGGTATTCACGGCGCAGATTTTCTTCCAGTTTAATGCGCTCAATATGAGTACTGCCGTCGGCCCGGTGGTTTCCGTTGCGCTCTTTCGTGAACTCGGACCAGTCCTTACAGGGTTGATGGTCGCGGGTAGGGTGGGGGCCGCCATGAGTGCGGAAATCGGCACCATGAAAGTGACCGAGCAGATCGACGCCCTTCGTGCCTTGGCGGTGAATCCCATCGATTATCTCGTTGTTCCGAGGGCCGTCGCGATGATGATCTCGATGCCTTTGCTCGTGGGGGAGTGCATTTTCTTCGCCCTCTCCGCCAGCTACTTTGTGGCCACTCGGATCTTAAACGTTAACAGCGTCTTCTTTCTTCATCACATGGAGAGCTACACGCATGGCAAAGATATGGTGATGGCCCTGACCAAGGGATTCGTCTTTGCGGTTATCGTAGCCATCGTGGGATGTCAACAGGGGCTCTCCACCCGCAATGGGGCGGTCGGCGTGGGGCGCTCTACCACGGACGCCGTGGTGATCAGTTCCCTCACGATACTGATGGTCAATTTTTTCCTCACGATGGCCCTGAACATCGTCTTCCCCGCCGGACAGGCCCGCTACTGATGAACCCGAGCGAAGGTAACCTGATCGAGGTTCGGGGGCTCCGCCAGACATTTGGCGGTCAGGAAATCCTCCGTGGCGTCGACCTGGATATTCCGCGGGGAAAAACCTTGGTCCTTTTGGGACAGAGTGGCGGGGGAAAAAGCGTCTTCCTGAGGCATCTGATCGGTCTTCTCAAGCCGATTGCCGGCTCCATCCGAGTGGAGGGGGAAGAGATCGCGGGCCTCGACGAGAGGGAACTCGAGCCGGTCCGCCGGAAAATCGGGATGCTTTTTCAGGATGGAGCGCTCTTCGATTCCATGACTGTCTTTGAGAATGTTTCCTTCCCCCTCCGTGAGCGGGGTCTACGCGATGAGAAGGAGATCTGTCGCAAGGTCCGGGAAGCTCTGGAACTGGTCGCCCTTTCGGGACAAGAATCCAAGATGCCGGCAAACCTCAGTGGTGGGATGCGCAAGAGGGCCGCGCTGGCCCGAGTCATCATTTCCGAGCCCTCCTGCATCCTCTACGACGAGCCGACGGCGGGTCTTGATCCGATTGTCTCCGACACCATCAACCGTCTGATTCGGCGCTTGCAATCACACCTTCACGTCACTTCGATCGTTGTCACTCACGACATGATCAGCACTAACCACATCGCCGATCGCGTCGCCCTGCTCCGCTCCGGAAGGATCCACTTTGAGGGTTCCCTCGGAGAACTCCACGGATCGCCGGACCCTGTCATCAGGGACTTCATTGAGGGCCGTTCTCACGAAATTGATTAAGCCACCACAGCCTCCACATGGACACCACCAATACATCTACCCAGTTCCGCGCCGGATTCTTTGTGATTCTCGGCCTCCTTTGCATCGGATCGCTTGTCATTTATTTCGGGCGCTTCGGTGAGAGCATGAAGAAATTCTACACTCTGACCGTCGAATATCGGAATGCCAGCGGCCTTCTGAAGGGAGGAGACGTCACGCTCTCGGGAGCCAGAATCGGTGAGGTTGCCGAGCCGCCGAAGGTGCTTCCCAACATGCGCGGCGTTTCCGTCCTCCTGAAAATTAACGAGAATGTCCAGATCCCTCAGGGAAGCGTCTTCTCCATCGGCAGCTCAGGATTGCTCGGTGATCGCTTTGTTACTGTGACCATGAAGGACAATGACGAGCACCCCGTGCCGATCGCGCCTGGATCGGTCATCACCAACGGGCAGAGCGAGTCGAGCATTGCGGAACTTCAGCGCCAGATCCACGACGAGATTTTTCCGAAACTGGATTCGGCCCTTAGCAACATCGACGCTGTGACGGTATCTCTACGAAACAGTGTCTTCAACGAGCAGGGGGTTCGCAATCTTCAGATGACACTCTCTAACTTTGCCACCGCTTCTGCCGACTTTAAGGGAGTGGCTACCCAGGCCGATCAGTTCCTTAAGAACGGTAACGATGCCATGGGATCGGTAAAGGGGGCCGCGGGTGACCTCAAGGCCTTCATCGCGAACCTTCGCCAGCATGGCATCCTGTTCTACCGGGACTCGGCCCCGCCCTCATCGACGAAAAAGCCATGAGCCCTGATCCCGTGGCACCGACACTCGTCGTCCTCGCCGCTGGGATGGGAAGCCGCTACGGCGGGCTCAAGCAACTCGATCCTGTCGGTCCCCGGGGCGAAATCATTCTCGATTATAGCGTGCGTGACGCGCTTGCCGCTGGTTTCGGCAAAGTGGTCTTCGTGATCCGCCGTGAGATGGCGGAGCTTTTTCGGGAGTCGGTGGGTGCCCGCTACGAGGGAACCGTCGAGGTGGCCTATGCCTTTCAGGAACTGGAACCATTGCCGGGTGGTCGGGTATCCCCTCCTGGTCGCACCAAGCCTTGGGGCACTGGGCAAGCTGTCTTATCGGCAGCCTCCGTTGTCAGAGAGGCCTTTGCCGTGATTAATGCCGACGATTACTACGGACCATCCGGCTTCCAGGAGCTTTCGGGTTTCCTTTCCGGTAAGAGGGAGGGGCACTATGCCATGGTCGGGTACCGACTCGATCGCACGCTTTCGGAGAACGGCACGGTCTCCAGAGGAATCTGCTCCGTCGACGGAGAGGGGAGGCTTCTTGAGATCACGGAGCGAACATCGATTGCCCGGAGAGCAGATCGAGTGATCCAGGCCGAGGGAAATCCTCCTCTTGCGTTGACGGGAGAGGAACCCGTCTCGATGAATTTCTGGGGCTTCACTCCCGATCTCTTTGCAAAGTTGGAGCGCCTTTTCGAGGAATTCCTAGAGGAGAGGGGAGAAGATCCGAAAGCCGAATTCTATCTTCCCGCAGCCGTCAGTTCTCTGATCGCCGCAGGGGAGGTGATGGTAACCATGCTTAAGACACCCGATGTCTGGTATGGCCTCACTTATCCCGAGGATAAGCCAGCAGTGGTTGAGGCACTTGCCTCGCTTTGATTGGAACCTACTTTTCGGTCGGTTCCCCAGCGGCTTTCCATCCGGCAATGCCTAGCTTGAAGTGTTGGACATTCGTGTAGCCTAGCTTTGAAGCAGCTTCCGCGCCACGGGCGTAGGCACCACAGTGCTCATTACCGCAGTAGGCCACGATGAGTGAGGATTTGTCATCAGGTAGCACGGTGGCGAGATTAGCAGCGTGGGCCGTGAAGTCGATAGCGCCGGGAATATGACCGTTCGCGTAAGAGATGGGACCGTTTACATCCAGCAGGGTAACTTTCTTCGCGGCGATGGCGGCCTTTAGATCAGGAAGGGTAATGTCGGGGAAGGAACCGGCAAAGGCGCCAATAGCTAGGAGCGGAAGGATCAGGAGAGGGAGGAACTTCTTCATGATTGGTAAAATAGCGCACAATGGGCTGATGCGCCACTATCAGTAAAAAGTTTTTTGGGTGATCAAGAACGCCTTGGCAGGATGTCCTGATCAGGGCATAGTCATTGGCTAAGCGCACGCCGGCGTGGCGGAATTGGCAGACGCGCCGGACTCAAAATCCGGTGAGGCAACTCGTGTCGGTTCGAACCCGACCGCCGGTACCACCCCTTAAATACAGGGTGTAGAAGCAATCAGCCCCTCTCAGAAATGGGAGGGGCTTTTTCGTTTTTAACCGAAAAAAAGTTACGCAAATTTACGCACCCTCCCCGCAGGCATTGATGGAGGGGAGCTTGGATGGAGGGTAGAGACCCACTCAAACCGTAAGGGCAATCCGGGCAAGGCAGAGAGTTCCTATTACTTTCCCGTTAAAGGCGTCGGCTTTCGCCTAGCCCCTCACGGACAGGATTTAGTCGTGTATGCCTACCTACAACAAAGCAAAACGAACCAAAGCTAACACCAGCAAGTGGATCTTCGATCCCTTCCATGCCCAGATCCCATCGGCTCTCACAGAGGATGAGGCTTCTCCTTGCTCTGGATACCTCGAATTCGACACCAAGGAAGAAATCGACGCCTTCCTAGCCACTCTCCTCCCCGAGTGGACACACCCAGAGACCGGAGAAGAGTACAGCAATGCTTACTGTGCTCCTCTCATGGGATTTGGTCCCCGCCTGAAGCCAACTCCTGCAGAAGAAAGAGCACTCGCCCGAGCCATCAAGGATTTCAATCTCGAGGATTCCTTCCTTCTCAAACCAGGTGAAAATCTCATCGGCAAATACCTCAAAATGGCTTCTGCCTAACCCCTACGGAAATGAGTAACGACAGGAAGAACCCTAACTATCTGGCAGAACAAGCAGCCCTAACGATTGGAATTATCGCAGGGCTTGGAACTAGCTGGGCAGTCTTAACATACATCTTTGGATGATCCTTACCCTACCATGAACAACGAAATCACCGACAAATGCCCCCACTGCGGTGCTGAAAAGAAATTCAGTGCAACCTTTGACCACTACGGCGTGGATTATGAGTTTTATTGCGAAACACAGGTATATGACGACGGCACTATAGCACCATCTAGTTGGTGCGAAGAGCGGGGGGAACACAACAAAACCAAAACAGAGAATGCCAAGCTCAGAAAGCTGCTAGAGGTTGCGATTGAGGTGGCTGAGGACGCTTTAGAAGAGCGTGACCTTAAACGCCGCATAGCAGATGAAATCGGTTCGCTTAAAGCAGAACTAAATCGGCTCCCAAAAAGCTAAAAAGATACAAACCTAGCAACCTTAGAAGCCCTCCCTTAACCGGGAGGGTTTCTTGCTGCAGGGGCAACCGGGCAACAAACTCAGTTCTTACCCGTTAAAGGCTTTTGGCTTTCGCCAAGCCCCCCACGGCTCAGGTGGGTGGATTTGAACTTTCCGAGGTAAACCCGAGGAAACAACCAACAAATACACACCACCATGCCTACTACCTCCTCCTCCGGTCTCAACTACAAGCTCACCGTCGTCTCCGTTAAGGAGGGCAAGAGCGAGAATGGTCCTTTCCTCAACATCCGTGCCACCACCCCTCTGAAGAAGAAGGACACCGAGATCACGGCGATGCTCTTCCTCAACCGGGGAAAGAAGGACGCTGAGAAGGCTCCCACCGCAGCCAGCCAGAAGGCTTTCGACGCCTTCTCAGGTGCCAAGGTAGGCGATGTCATCCAAGCCTACGGCGAGATTCGCCCAGTCTTGAACGAGACCACAGGCAAGGAGAGTGCCTACTTCGTCGTCCGCTCCCTCACCACTCCCCTCCCAAAGAGGGCTCCCAAGGCTAAGGCGGAACCTGCAGAGATGGCAGCCGCTTAAATTTCAGTAGGCAAACAGAGAACCCCCACCCCCTAAAAAGGGTGGGGGTTTTTCTCTTTTAATTCGGTCATCTCATACTGCAGAAACATCTAAAATTATCTGCAGATAAAGTCTACTTGAATTCGCTAACCAAATATCCCATATAATTAAGATGAAAAGCTACTGGGATGAACGACTTATCAACGAGACTATAAAAGGAAAATTAGAAAGTGTTAAAGCATGCATTCAAAGGGGGGCTAATATTAACGCTCAAAATGATGCAGGAAACACTGCACTCCACTACACTGCACGATTCGGGCGTTTAAACATATGTAAGCTTCTCCTAGAAAAGGGGGCAGATGTTCATATTAAAAATATGAAAGGAGACACCCCATATGATATGGCAGAACAGGGATTAGTGGTGCCGATCCACATGGACATTCTGAAAATAGCTAATCTTCTCAAAGCTCACATTAAGAATAATATCTCAAAGAAGATTAGGGATAAACTTAACGATATCGAGATTTAAGGATTATCTGCAGATAAGCCTCCAAAAAAAGGAGTGCCGGGGGACATGGATTCTGGGGCTAGCAAGCCAGCCACCGCGTCCTTCGACCCCGACACCCCAATAATTTTCGTGTGGAGCAATGAGAAAGTCAAGTTTTGCCTCCGTGCAGGCAAAACCCTGCCGGGCAACTTGGTGCCTCGGCAGACTCCCTCCGGCGGAATGAGGTGACAACCTCCTAAGCACCCCCATTGTCGATGGGGGTGCTCCCTTATATGTTCCCTGGTCGGGTCGGATCCTTCGACTTCGGTAGGGTCATCTCCACTTCCTTCGCTAGCTCTTTGGCTTTGGATTTCATCCCCGGCACAAGCTGCAGGGCATTTGCGAAATGATGACCCATCCCAGAAATGAGGCTCTTGAAGGAAGCCTTCAGATCCTTCAGGGCTTTCTCGGCTTTCTCCCTAAGGGTTTTCTCCTTTGCCAGCTCTGCCTCGGCAGATTCCTTCGCCTTCACGGCATCCTCGATCTTTGAAACGGCAGACTTGTTGATCTGCTGCAGCTCCTCCTTGCTTTTGAGCAAATACTCTAGGTCGTCAGCTTGCTTATCAATTACAGCATCCTTCTCAGTAATCTGGACATCTTTTACCTCTATTTTCTCCTCCAAGGTCGCAACCAGGGTCTTCAACCCTTCCAGCTCGTTCGCTAGCTCTTTCTCTCGCTCGCTCTTCTCTCTGACCAGATCTTCGGCTTGCTCCAACTTCTCTGCTAGGGAAGATTTCGCATCCTCAACCACCTGCTCGGCACTCTTCTTCAGCCCCAGAAGCCTAGATTCGTACCCTCGCTTCAACCAAGCCACATAGTCGGTCCGGGCTCGACTGGCATCGATAGGAGCTACCGCTGCCAGTTTGGAGTTCATAAAATCATCCAAGGCTCGATGTAACCGGACATCTCGGAGCCCGTCCTTAGGGTGCCTCAGCTCCTCTTTCTCCTTGTTCCACTCCACCACCTTCACAACCTCGGCACACAACTCCTGAATTTTGCTCTTATCCCAGCCAGCGTCAGCCAAGGCCTCCATATGACGGATCCAGGCAATAGTGCCCGAGCCCACCCCATAGTTCCTAAAGGGTACCCTCTCCCGGGCATACCTCGGCTCCTTCTGCTTGGAAATGTTCTCGTCGGTAATCGTTATCCCGCAGTGCCAAAGGTCATCATGTGCTTGGCCTGCGTCATTATGCTCGCCAACAAACAGGACTTTTCGCCCATAAATTTCCTCGAATAACTCTATTTTCAGGGCTCGGGCTTCAGCCATAATCTGCTCAACCTCCCCCTTTCGCCCACTGGCGAGCATATACTGCAAAGCACGAGAATGATCGGGTCTTAGGTCAATCGTCTCTCGCTTGATGTCGCTCGCAGGGTACCTGCCTATCTCCTTGCCCTCGGCATCTAATACCCTCTCTCTCAACTTCTCCGTTTTCCAATACTTTCGCTTCTCATTCGGGGGGGAGTGGTAGTGGTCATAAAACTTCATCGACTCCGTCAACTCCCTCTCCCATCCCTGACCCTCAACCAGCTCAAGTGATCCACCCCCCAAGGTCGTCTGGACCCTCCGGTAATTCCTCCCAGCAGGTAATCCATTCTCCCCTAAACTCGACTGCAGAAACGAAGACTTAAACGGTGCATACTTCCCATCTGCTAACTCGTGATACACCCACCTACCCTTCTCTTTTTTATCCTGCAACAACTTAAACATCTTAACATCATCCCGATGTTTTTCGGAATTAGCGTTGCCGTGGGCTATCGATTGATAAGTGGCTCTGCCTCTCTTCATACTAATTTTGTGGTACCTTATACCCCTAAAGTCAAGGGTTTTCGATCTTTAAAAGATCTCTTTTTCTACCAGTTTGTTTTAACTAACCTCTTTGTAGTAGTTTCAAGTGCAATGGCCGCCAAAATTCCTACGTCATTTTATCGGCCAATTGCACGGGAAAGTTGCACTTTCCCCCGCCCGTCGGCGGTTCCCCCTGGGGGGAGTTCCTCCCCCGAATTCCAAAGCGAATTCCCCCCTGATTTTTAAGGGTGGGAAGCCCCTTAAAAAGTAGGCTTTTACAGAGTAAAAGCGGACATCTTGCCCCCAGTGCTGGGCAAGAAAGAAGCAGCCCGGGGGGCGTCTCCATGGGTCCCCAAATCCCCCATGGAAGCCCTAAAAAGTCTCCCAGAAGCGACCTACTAGCTCCCTAGTGTCTCCTTTTAGCTACCTAAAGTGTCTCCTTCTGGATCCTTTCTACTCCCTCGAAAACACCCTACTTACTACCTAGTTAATACCTGTTGTATCTTACTTACTACCTACTTACTACCTATCTAATACCTACTGGATCCTAAAATCCGATATTGTATCTATCTTTCTACCTACTGTCTCCTTTTGTATCCTTTTTGATCTATTTTTCTCTCATGGCTCCTATTGTCTCTAATTTTCTCTAATCTTCCTATAATAGATACGAATTGTATCTTTTTACTTGACATGAGTTATTCCACTAACCATAATAAAACTTATGGAAAGTTCAATGGAAAATCTTAATAATTCGCGTTCTGAGGCGGGTAGGGAACTTAGTGATGATGAGTTGATTTACCGATATTGCGAGACTTACGGAATCAAATCCAGGGGTGCTCTCGTCCCTCATGCACCCGCCGTTTTTATCATCTCGAGACTCGAGGGGATCCGAGGTTGTGCTAAATACTTCTCGGAAACTCTCAATACTAAAGTCACTAAAAAACAAGTAGAAGGGATTCTTTTCAAGATCCGAAATAAACTTGTTAATGTCACCGAGGGGGACCTTCGCCTAGCTGCTCAGGCTCACCCTCGTGCGATGGCATACTTCCGGATGTACCCAGCCGCCCTAAGTCCTATGGTGAAAATGGAAGACGAGGGAGAGCTGGATGAAGGGGAGCTAACTGGTGGAAATCTAGCTGGTGGAGGCGTGGCTGTGACTCCTAAAGAAATCAAGGAGGCAGGGAAGGAAACCGCCGGGCAGGATGCTCTGGATGGGCAAGATGGGCAGGATGGTGGAGGGGAGGCTAGGAAGCCTCGATCTGCAGGAACCTCTGCAGGAACCTCTGCACCATCTAACCCTCCAAAAAGCACCTCTAAAGCTAGTGAACTAGCGAGGAACTTTGGGCAGCATTTTGCGGCAGCTAGTAGGAAGTTGCCAGTTAGACCTTGATTTATTTATACCAAATAATACACCTATTTCTGTAGTTTCAATATACAGAATGATCTAAAAAGAGGGGCGAACACCCCTCTTTTTTCTTTTTTTGATTTAAGAAAAAGATGTCCACCTTCATGCAATAAGGGGTAAGAATCTGAACTCACATACTGGCATCTTTTAAAACATGAAGTGACATATTGGAACAATTTACAATGATTTGTCTTGACATGTAGGGAGAATTAGTGATAAGCTTAGTATGCAAGAAAATTCAGGATCCTCCGATTTAACTCCCAATCTAACTACTGGGTCGCCTTCAGTCGACCTATCTGCAGTTAAGGGTACGAGGTACAATAAGGACATTCCCACAGGGGATATCTCCGTCGAGGAGTTCTTTGAAACCTACGGGGTGCGTGGAAAGGGTGTCCTTCTACCCTTCGCAGCCCAGGTCTATGTTATCGCTCGCTATGGCGGGATAAGGGCCGCAACCGACTACTTCTCCAAGAAGCTCGGTAGGAAACTTAGTAAGCGTCCCATCGAAGATATCCTCAACAAGATCAAGCGGGGGGAAATAGTCCTCACCGAAGCAGAGATTCGAGAAGAGGCAAGCAAACATCCCTTTGCAGCCAAATTCTTCGAATGTGAGTTAGCTAGGTCGACGAAATTTTATGAGCCACTCTAAGCCCAACCCTACACAGGCACTCTCCAACGAGATTAAGCACATCCTTTAACAGCTAAGAATAAAACCCAATTTATGAATACCATGAAAATAAAAGAAAACTACAGCCCAGAGGTACTAATAGCAGTAATTACCGCAATAGCATTAGCCGTGATTGCCTGTCTATTCTACCTAAGTAACAAAGAAGATGAGCGCCTTTTGAAACAAGTTCTCAGTGAAAACCCACCTGAATTCTCCATCTCTGGAACAACTTCAATGTTGGAAATACATATCACCAAAGAAGAAGAAATTCTAGGCAGAAAAGTAGTACTTAACCAAAGGACAATTAGCATCGCACCGGACAGATTGGAAAAACTGTGTAAATCACAGAAAATTTCCAAGAACACAGAGCAAAAGCTAATAAAACAACTAGCAACACTTAACGCTAAAAACTGACGGAAGGCTTAACTTTATGAAAAAACCATCAGAAAACATCCCAGAAAACGAAAGCAAACCCTTTCATAATGTTCTCTTTAGTGGGAACGACCGAGGGGGCGTAGGAAAAACCTTCAACAACACGCAACTCGGAGATGCTCTGGAGGCTCTAGGCTACTCTGTCAACTTCGTCGACGCCGACCCGGGTAGTTCCTCCATGATCGGAATCGTTCCTTCCGCTAGGGTTGTTGATCCCAGTAAGGAGGAAGAGCTCGATCAGCTCTTCAGCGACATCGCCGAAGGTGATGCCGACCTTACCATCGTTGATTTAGGCGCCGGGACTACAGGTAGTAACCTTGCAAAATACTTCGCCAATGGGGGCGATATCAGAGAACGCCTTGGAATCCGGGTCATCATCGGTATCTCGATCAACAGTGACCCAGAGGCAATCAAATGCTCCATACCATGGATTGAAGGCTTATCCGAGGTCGGAGAGTTTATGACATTAGTAAGTCATGAAAAAACAATCCCATTTGACTTTAATAAACTTCCTGCAGGCGAAATCCTACTCGATATCTCTGAGAACAGGGTCATCCACTTCGCAAGACTTCCCGACAGGTTGCTCGAACACTACACCGCCAGGAAGGGCAAAGCTGCAGAATTCATCGAAGGGGGTGCTCTCGTCGACTACCTAGGGCTAAACATCTTCGAATCTGCAGCCTGGAATGTCTACCGAAACGACACAATTAACGGAGTTTACCCCTACGCCGAGTTTCTCACCGGGCGTAAAGCACCTAACCCACCAAAAGAGTACCCTCGCAAAGTTAAAGACGCCTCTAAAGAGAAGGAGAACAAAGCCAAGCTGATGCGGGAAAAAATCGCCGAAGCTCGTCGTAACCCCCTACCAGGTAGGGGAAAACGATAAAACAAGCACCGCTCTAACTATAAGGGGTAAACGATCCATGTCCTACCGAGAACGATTCCTAGCTCTGTGCTCCCGTGACGAACGGGACGAGGCTGATCGTATGTGCGGGGGGTTATCCAATAACGATAACAGCCCGCTATTCTGGGCTCTCCTGCAGATAAAACAACTCCCCTCGGCAATCGCTAAAGTCCTCGGCGACAATGTCGAAGCAATGCGGGAAATCAACCAGGGCAAGAAGGTCGCCCTCCTGCAGATCATCGCCTCACGGCTCTTCGCCGCAGTCATCCACGCAATCCTCGTCCTTGCTCTAGCACTCGGGGCGTTCGTGATCATCACCAAAAAGCAGGAAGCTAGGCTGGGCACACTCGTCGAAAATAGCCGATCTCTCCTGCAGACCCAGAAGCAGCTAGCTGCAGATATGGCTACCTACAAGGATGACCAAAGCGAACTCGGGCAAGGCGTGAAAACCATGTCAACACAGGTAAACTCCGCAGCAAAAGCAGCTAAAGATGAAATTCTCGCAGCCCGAGATGCCTCCCTGAAAGACATCGAAAAGGGAGCCCAAGACTACAGAACCATCGCCAACCTTCTCAAATACTCGGGAGCCGGCGTCACCATCAACAGTCAGGGCGAACTCGTGCTCAAAACCTATAAATGGGGATACGAAATCGTGGATGACCCCACCCAAAACGGTGCCGTCACCATAATCCTCCACAAATGACCAACCATGCTTCCTGCAGCTAAAGCCCACCCCAAAATTTCGCTCCGTGCAGCGAAATCAGCCGCCGGAGCCGCTCGAGGCAACGGCAGGCTTCCCTCCGGCGGATGGAAGCAACGCCTTCCTGCACCCCTTTTAATCTCATGAAAACACCCAAGAAATCTCCACGGGTAGGACACTCTGTGTCTCCCAAACCTGCTAAGAAGAAGCTGCCAAATAAGCTCCCCAACCCCCCCAAAACAGCACACTCTCGTCATACACCTATGCCTGAAGATTCCGCTCCCACCAAGATCAACTATGTCTCCCTTGTCTGGAGTATCGCAGAAATTCTGCGAGGTGACTTCAAGGCTCACCAGTACGGAGCAATCATCCTACCTTTCCTCGTGCTTCGTCGCTTGGAGTGCGTTCTCGAACCTTCGCGGGCAAAGGTTCTCGATGCGTTGGCTTCCGTGCCAAAAGGTGCCGATGAGACAATTCGGGAGAAGCTCCTAAACCGTGCCTCCGGACATAAGTTCTCCAACACCAGCAAGTGGACCTTGGAGAAGATCAAGGGTGACCAAGCCCATCTCCTTGCCAACCTGAATGCCTATGTGAACGGCTTCTCGGCAAATGTACGGGATGTCCTCATCGACAAGTTCAAGTTCCCAACCCTTCTCGAAGCTCTGGACAAGGCGGATCTCCTCTACTCCCTAGTCGACAAGTTCGCCCAGGTGGATCTCCACCCAGACAGGGTCTCCAATATGGAGATGGGTTCCATCTTCGAGGAGCTCATCCGACGATTCGCTGAAGTCAGCAATGAAACGGCTGGAGAGCACTTCACCCCGAGGGATGTCGTGGAGCTTCTGGTCGATGTTCTCTTCATCTTCGACTCGGAAGTCCTCACCAAGAAGGGAGTTGTCCGTTCGATCTACGATCCCACCGCAGGCACCGGGGGAATTCTCTCCGTCGCCCAAGAGGCTCTTCGCAAGCTCAACCCGGACGCTCAGCTAGTCCTCTTCGGACAAGAACTCAACCCTGAATCCTACGCCATCTGTAAGAGCGATCTCATGATCAAGGGGCAGGATCCCGACAACATCGGCTTCGGAAACACCCTCAACGACGACAAGCACGAAGACCTTCAAGTCGACTACATGGGGGCAAACCCTCCGTATGGCGTGGACTGGGGAAAGATCAAGGATGACATCGAGGACGAACACGAGAAGCTCGGAATGACTGGACGATTCGGTCCAGGTCTTCCTCGCGTCTCCGACGGTTCCCTTCTCTTCGTCCTGCAGATGATTTCCAAAATGAAGGACCCTGCCAAGGGCGAGGGGTCAAGGATCGCAGTAGTCTTGAGCGGATCCCCGCTCTTCACGGGCGGTGCAGGATCAGGAGAGTCGGAAATCCGCAGATACATCCTCGAGAATGACCTGCTGGAGACCATCATCGCTCTCCCCAGCTCCCTCTTCTACAACACCGGAATTGGCACCTACATTTGGGTCCTCTCCAACAAGAAGACCAAGGAACGCAAGGGCAAGGTGCAGCTCATCAACGCTGCAGAGATGTTTATCCCTATGAGAAAGAGCCTCGGGGACAAACGCAGGGAGATGACACCAGAACACCGCAAGGAAATCCTCCGACTCATGGGTGAGTTCGACGAGTCACCCATCTCGAAAATCTTCAACTCAACCGATTTCGGCTACCGCCGAATCACTGTTGAACGCCCCTTGCTCGATGAGAAAGGTAAACCAGTCATCGGCACCAAGGGGAAGATGAAGGGCAAGCCCCTTCCCAATGCCGACTTGCGAGACACCGAGAATGTCCCCCTCACGGAATCGGTCGAGGAGTACTTCAAGCGTGAGGTCCTCCCTCATGTCCCCGATGCCTACATCGACAGCGAGAAGCGTGATGAACGGGACGGCGAGGCCGGGGTGGTTGGCTACGAGATCAACTTCAACCGCTATTTCTACCAGTTCACTCCTCCTAGAAAACTCGAAGATGTCCGAAAGGATGTCCGGGCGAAGGAACAAGCCATCCTCAAACTCTTGGAGGACATCGGAGCATGAGCAGGGAGTTCAAGCCATACCCCAAGTACAAGGACTCGGGGGTAGAGTGGCTCGGGCAGGTTCCGGAAGGATGGGAGGTAACACCTCTCAAAAGAGCTGTCAGGCAAAGTGCCGATAAGTCAACTGACGGGTCCCTTCAGTACCTAGGGCTGGAAAATATCCTGCCATGGACAGGCGTTATCACTACCGACTCTGATGCCAAATATTCAGACGACAGCTTGGGAATCGAGTTCCTAGAGGGAGATGTGCTCTTTGGGAAACTTCGCCCATACCTTGCGAAGGTAGCTCTGCCCTCATTTAACGGGCGATGCACCTCTGAGCTTTTGGTGCTTCGCCCAGAAAAACTAGATGGGAAATACCTCCGCTATTTCCTCTCAACTCCTGGATTCATCGACCGGGTCAACTCAACGACATTCGGGGCACAAATGCCCCGAGCAAATTGGGAATCCATCGGGGGGTTACACACTCTGATTCCGGAGGATAAAGGCAAAGCCATTGCATCCTTCCTCGATCAGCAAACTTCGCAGATCGACGAGGTGATCAAAGCTACGGAGGAATCCATCGCTCTCCTACAGGAAGAGCGGAAAAGCATCATCTCCCATGCAGTCACCAAGGGACTAGATCCCAAGGTCAAACTCAAGGACTCGGGTATCGAGTGGCTCGGACAGATTCCGGAGCACTGGGAGGCCAAGAAGACAAGTTGGTATTTTACTGCTAAGAAGGGGAAGAACGCGGCACAGCTTACCAAGGAATACTGTGCAACGATTAGTGGGGACTACCCCGTCTACAGCGGGCAGACTGAAAATAACGGAGTGATGAGCAGCATCACCGAATACGAATTTGATGCGGGAGAGGACGGATGCCTCTTCTCCACAACGGTAGGCAGCCAAAAGGTCATGACCGTGATGCACATTAAGGGCAGATTCAGCCTATCACAGAACTGCATGATTATGCTCCCTACACAACGGGCTATTAATGTCAGGTACGCATTCTATCACTTTCAGCCTTTGTTTGAGTACGAGAAGAGCTTCATCCCATCCCACATGCAGGCTTCATTCCGTATGGAAGACTTCTACCAATACAGGTTAGCCCTTCCTCCTCTCGCAGAGCAGGAAGCCATCTCCTCCTACCTAGACGAGAAGACTAAGCGGATCGACTCACTCATCGCTGAAAAGGGGTCGCTCATCGAATCCCTCAGGGAGTATCGCAGCAGTCTGATCTTCGAAGCGGTAACCGGAAAAATCGACCTTCGGGAGGAAGCTGCATGATCGCACTTCTCTTCGCACTAAAAGCGGGGATAACCAACTTATGAGCACGCCAATTCACAAAGAGAAAAAGTTCGAGGAGGAGATCGAAGCAGTCCTCCTCAGCCGCAAGGGTGGTTACCTGCAGGGAAATCCCAAGAACTTCGATCCACGGCTCGGCTTTGATTGCACCGAACTGTTCACCTTCCTGAAAGGGACGCAGCCGAAGGAGTGGGCGAAGCTTGAGAAGAGCTACGGCGGCGAAGTGGAAGCCAAGGTTTCCTCCTACCTCCGCAGTGAGATCAACCGCAAGGGAACCATCGAAGTACTTCGTCAGGGCATCGTCGACCGGGGAGCCAAGCTCACTCTTGCCTTCATGCCTCCTTCCTCAGGTCTCAATCCTGTAGTGATCGAACAGTACAAAAGCAACAGGCTCACAATCACTCGGCAGGTTCCTTGCACAGTCGGGTCGAAGGAAACCATCGACACCGTTCTCATGGTCAACGGCATCCCAGTCGTTACCGTTGAACTCAAGACTCCGCTCACCGGACAAACCGTCACCAACGCAGTCTTTCAGTACAAAGACAGGGACCCCAATTCCCCCATCTTCGGCTTCAAGTCGGGTGCACTTGTGCACATGGCTGTCGATCCGGATGAGGTGATGATGACCACCAAGCTCGACAAGAAAGGGACTCGCTTCCTCCCATTCAACAAAGGCGACAAGGGAGGGAAGGGGAATCCTGAAAACCCCAAGGGCTACAAAACAGCGTACCTCTGGGAAGAGGTTCTGCAAAGGGATAGCCTCATGGACATCCTTGCCAAGTTCGTTCAGTCACAGACTGAGACGAAGCGTCTGCCCAACGGCTCCAAGGTCAAAGTCGAGAAGCTACTCTTCCCTAGGTATCACCAACTCGATTGCGTCCGTAAGTGCGCATCGCACGCTGCAGAGCACGGAGCAGGTCAAACCTACCTCATCCAGCACTCGGCAGGTTCGGGGAAGACCAATTCCATTGCCTGGCTCGCCCATAGGCTCACCACTCTCCACAACGCGAAGGACGAAACAGTCTTCGACAGCGTCATCGTTGTTACCGATCGAATCGTCCTCGATGACCAGCTGCAGGACGCCATCGCCCAATTCGAGCACAAGCACGGAGTGGTTGAAGCCATCAAGGGAAGCGAGGGCTCCAAGAGTGCGAAGCTCGCTGAAGCCCTTACTGGCGGGAAGAAGATCATCATCGTCACCATTCAGTCCTTCGGGTTTGTCCTTGAGCAGATCGGATCCATCCCTAACCGCAGGTATGCCGTTATCGTGGACGAAGCCCACTCCTCGCAGACCGGAGAGTCGGCTACAAAGATGCGACAGGCACTTGGATCCTCGGATGAAGACCTAGCTGCTGCAGCTAAGGAGCAGGAGGAAGAGGACAAGAAGGCTGAAGCCAAGGACGATGAAACGGACGCAGCCGTCCTCAAAGTTCTCAAGGCTCGCAAGCGTCAGCCCAACATGAGTTTCTTCGGCTTCACGGCTACGCCCAAAGCCAAAACCCTCGAATACTTCGGCACAGTTGGTAAGGACAGAAAGCCTCACCCGTTTCACCTGTACTCCATGCGACAGGCGATTGAGGAAGGATTCATCCTCGATGTCCTGAAGAACTACACCACCTACGAAACCTACTGGCGTCTCGCCTCTTCCAATTCAGTAGATCCGGAAGTCGAGAAGAAGAAAGCTTCACGAGCGGCTGTTCGCTATGTGCAGCTCCACCCCTACAACATCGCTCAGAAGGTCGAGATCATCCTAGAGCACTATGTGAACTTCACCTCCAAGCAGATCGGAGGGAAGGCGAAGGCGATGGTTGTTACCAGCAGTCGCAAAGCTGCAGTCAGGTACAAAGAGGCATTCGACAAGATCCTCGTCAAAAAGAAGATCAAAGGTGTCAAAGCCATCGTTGCCTTCTCCGGGGAAGTCCAAGACGAGGGGAAGAGTCACACCGAGCAGAGCATGAACGGCTTCTCCGGTCGTCAGATCCCAGAGAAGTTCGAGTCGGATGAGTACCAAGTCCTCCTGGTTGCCGACAAATTCCAAACAGGCTTCGATCAGCCTTATCTGCACACTCTCTTTGTCGACAAGCGCCTCGACGGCGTTCAGGCGGTGCAGACCCTCTCCCGGGTCAATCGTACCTGCCCCCTTAAGGAAGACACCTTCGTTTTGGACTTCGTCAACAACGCCGACGACATCAAGAAAGCCTTCCTGCCGTACTACCAGGCAACGGAAGTCTCGGAAGTCACCGATCCCAATGTGCTCTATCGGCTCAAGGATCAGATCATGGATCGAGGTATCATCAACAAGGATGACATCGAGGGGGTTGCCAAGATCGCCTTCAAACCTGCAGGAGAAGCCGGGGCAAACGACCAAGGCAAGATTCATGCCCTCATCGACCCAGCAGTTACTCGTTACAAAGAGAAGCTGGATGAATCTGAGCAACGCGAGTTCGCCGGCGATCTCCAATCCTTCCTTCGCACCTACGCATTCCTCGCTCAGCTCATCGACTTTGAAGATACGGACCTTGAAAAACTCTACGCCTACGGGAAGTTCCTCGCTCGAAAACTCCCAAGGACCCAAGGACGCAACCTCACCCTCGACGATGAAGTTCGGCTTACCTTCTACCGCACCCAGAAGGTGTTTGAAGGTAGCCTCTCCCTTGGAGCAACAGACGCCGGGACCGTAAAAGGTATCGGTGATGCTCCCAAGAAAGGCGGTGCTGGTGGAACGGTCGTTCGCCTCTCCACCATTATCGATGTCCTCAACCAACGATTCGGTGCTGACCTCTCCCAAGAAGACCAGCTCCTCTTCGATGCCATCGAGGGGGACATGGCGAGAGACCATGAACTCCGTACCCAAGCTCTCAACAACGATCTGAAAAACTTCGCCTTCCCAGCCAAGGAGAAGATCAGCGGTGCATTCCTAGAACGGACCGAGAAAAACCAAGGGCTATTCACTCGCTACCTCGCAGATGAGGCCTTCCGCAATGTGATCGAGCAAGTAATGGCTCAATCCCTCTATGACCGCCTCCGCAGAGAAGCCGGGGAAGCTGAGAAGATCGCATGAACATTTCACTGCTATGCGATGAGCTTTGGGATAATGCCCAGCCTCTGATGTCGGAGGCTTGGGGGAGCATGGATCCACAGCATCCAGGACATGACCCGGGAGAAGCTGCACGCCGAGAATTTAGGGGTGCCCAGATCAACGAACGCTTACTGGTGCTACTCAAAGAGGAGGGGGACGATCTCCCAGAGGGAGTTCGCCTCATAACCAATATCTCCAACTCTGCAGAAGAGATCACAAAGGCACTACAAGCCGAAGAATACGAAGGTTGGAACAGAACTCTTAACTCGCCCACGCAGTTCCAAGATCAACAGCACAAGCTGCATCTATGGGCTGAAAACAACTACACACCTCTAGAGGGATCCGATGTTACTCCCAGAAATCTCGCGGGGATCCTCGGGTTGAACAAAGGAAGCCTCAACTATCTGCAGGTAGATGGGGGAACTGCTTCGCTTTTCGCCATTGCTTCAAAAAGGACAGGTGTCACGACAGGTCAGTTTGTCCACGACACAAACCTAGAAGCCCTCCTGAAATCATTCAGAATCGAGGTTCTTCGGAGGGATGTCATATCGGCGAATACGGTCACCAATGCGGCAATAGATGCTCTCTGGGGTAATGTCGTCGAAACCAGATACACCGACCAGATTGATGCTATGGAGCGACAGATAAGAACCAAGGAGAGGGAGATCGCCGAAATCAAAGAGCGGATCTCCCTTGTGAAAGCCCTGAAAAAATCATGAAGGAAGTCCTGAACTCTCGGTGGTTCCACTGCCTCTACCTCGGAATGCTCAGCTTGGGCACGATCACTCTGGTTTGTATGAACATCGTTCACGAAGCTTCTTTCCCTGTCTGGGTTGCATCCGCCGCAATATGGGTTGCACCATGCTACCTCGCTTATTGTGCAGTGCGATTCCTCCGCAGTAATAAGGCAGAAGGGTAAGCAGCGTCAGCTCTTCTACCCCGCCTTCCAACTTTGCGAGGGGAGAGCTGCTAAACCTTACGCAGCTAGGAATTAGACTGCAGGGACGGGCAGGTCGGAGTTGATGTATTTCTCGTAGCCGTATTTATCAACGCCCTCTGGACGGGGTAGAGCATACCTCCGCTTGTACTCATCGTTAGGTCCGAAAAAGTACATCGCTCCATCAATCTCTACAGATAAGCAAATCTGACCGAACTCGATTGCGAGGCTATTCGCCATGCGGTTGATGTTCCACTTGTGTTCATCGAGTTTTTCCTCCGAACAAAAGGATTTGCAGATGGTCACCTTCTCGGCATGAACAATCCCTGCTTCGTGGAAGTAACCAGCTCCCTCCGTCATTGTCGCTCCGCCCAACTCCAGCAGAAGGAATTTCATCGTTGCGTCAATAAGCTTGGCACGATCGACATGCCCGAGGTCTTCCCCCTTACCTGTTTTCGAGGGAAGGTAGAAGGCAACGTAGTGATCCATCTCCTTTTTGGGTTTCCAATAAGCCATGCCACGGAGCGTAGGACATGAAACTGCAGGGATCAATCCCGCAGGCGTCGGCTATTCCCTCCTTCCCAAACCCTGTCGGGAGCAGCCTCCACATCACCGCAGGGGGCACCAAGGACTCGCTAGGTTTCCTCACTTCCTCCTGCAGTCACCGGCTCTCGCCTTCGTGCTGTCGTCCCTCCGACGAGCTATTTCCCCTTAACGGTGCCCATTCTCGGGACTATCTGCAGGTTTGCCTCCGTGCAGGCAAACCTATTGCCGCCTTGCTTGCCAAGTGCGGCAAACATCCCCCCGGCGGGATGGAGGCAACTCCGTTGATTCCTGAACTCTTCCTTCCCTAGGAAGGGTTCACCCCTCCCTACCTGATCTTGCGAAAACGGGTACTTTCTCTCGACACCCCGCAGGAACACCTTCCTCCTCTAACAAAATTGCGAAAGTCATTTCGTAATTCCGATACCCTCAGCCCACTTTCGCAAATCTCACCTTGCCCTCGGCGGTCATCGACTGGAAAAGCTTGGGATGAAGATAGGATACGCACGAGTTAGCACGAAGGATCAGGACACAACAGCTCAGGAAGAAGCCCTTAAAGCTGCAGGGTGTGAAAAGATATACCATGAGATCGCTTCAGGCGGGAAATGGGAGAGGAAGGAACTACACCGAATGCTCGACATGCTCAGACCAGGGGATGTCGTCATTGTCTGGAAGTTGGACAGGCTCTCCAGATCGTTGCGGGACCTCCTCTCAATCATCGACACCTTCGCCAAACTCGATGTCGGCTTCGTCAGCCTCACGGAATCGGTGGATACGACATCAGCAGCAGGTCGGATGCTCCTCCAAATCATCGGCTCCTTCGGGGAATTCGAGAGAAACCTCATCCGTGAGAGGACCTATGCAGGTATCGCTAGAGCCAAGGCTCTAGGCAAGCATCTCGGTAGACCTTCCAAGCTCTCAGCTGAACAACGGGCTGAGGTCCTCCGTAGCATCAAGGCAGGAGAGAAGTCTCAGGCAGAATGGGCTCGCCTGTTCAATGTCGCCCCCTCGGCAATTTCTCGGCTCGTCGCCAAGGAGGCACTCACAAAACTTCTGAAGTGATTCCTAGGTGCGTCTCTTACTAGGAATAAGGAGCAGAGGCAGGTTCACGACCGCCACAACCGCAGTCCAAATCAGCACAGCAGCTACACCAATGATCCCAGCGGCTATCTGGATCAGCCCAATCAGGAAATTGACCACTCCCTTCAGGAGCCAAGTCACCAAGAACACGCCCAATAGAAGTTCAATGGCAAGGCTCATAGGGTTCCTTCCGGTGCATCGTCGGGTAGGGGATCCTTATCACACAGGCTCTCCACATAGGCGGGAAGCAGTCTCCAGAACTCCGCACAATCCTCCTCGGTGACGGCGTCGACATAGTTGCTCCTCACTACGGAAGGGCTATTTCCCATCTCGTAGCTGGTCAGTCCTTCATCTTTCTTCCATGCCAGATGATACGACCCATAGAGGTGTCTCAGGGCATTTTGAGGCCAGGGGGTAATCCCTGCAGCATGGGCAATGGTCTTCATCTCAGCATACCAAGCAGCGGGGCGGTTGGCTCTCTCTGGTCTTGCTGAGAAGACCAGCTCGTCCTTCTTGCCTTTCTTGCAGAGCAGCAACCATCCCTTCAGCGGCGGAGTAATGGTGATACTTCGACGGCGTCCGGTTTTGGAAAATCCTGCCTGGACGATGATCGTCGAGCCAACATCGCCCCATGGGATCTTGAACAGTTCCTCGTTGCGAATGCCTGAGAAGGCCTTCATCGCCAAGCTCGCCAACATCTTCGGAGCAATCTGCTGGGTCGTCCAAAGCAACGAAGCCACCTGCTCAGGGGTGAAGATGACCTTTTGCGATGCAACCTTGCGGGGAGCCTTTATCCCATCGAGCGGGTTCTCCTTGATCCAACGCTGAGCAACTGCGTCGTTGAACAGGATGTTCAGATACCTCCTCCGCTTCGCCCGCTGGGAAGGGGATGGGTTGTTTCCCCTCCCATCCTTGGCAGAGAGGATCTGCAGGATCCGATCTCGGTCGAAGTCGCCAATGGACTCCTTCTCCATACCGTCGAAGTAGAAATCGTACTTCTCCGCCATGTCCTTGAGGTGCCTAGCTCCGCAGCCTTCCGTCTTTTTCAAATCCAAAAGCTTCTCCACGGCATCCTCTACGCTTGGAGCCTTGGATGATGGTCTACGCTCCAGCCAGAAATCCACAACCTCCCGGAGCGGGGTAGGGGAGATTCTCGCCAAAGCAACTCGGATCTCAGCCATGTCCAAGGTCGACACCCCCAGCTCCTTCGCCTTTTCGAGCTCGCCTGCAGTCTTTTTCTTGAGTTCGGCAATGTAGCTCAATGCCTTCTCGTGCGAGGAAAAAAACTTCCGGATGATTTCACGCCCGGTGAATTTCTTCCCCACACGAACGACCCAGCGGTTACGATCTTTGCGGAGGGATACCCCGTGCGGTAGCTTGGGCTCCTTGGGTTTTTGGGGGCGTTTCATGCCCCAATCCAAGGCCATCTACAGAGCAAATCCAAGAAAAAAAAGCAAAAATGTGCGCAAACCTACCATCAACAGTATTCATGTGACGGACTCAAAATCCGGTATCCTCTAAAGATGTGTCGGTTCGAACCCGACCGCCGGTACGTTTGGATTTTTCTTCGATCTCAAAAGTGAGGTTGGACTGAAGCACCTTCTGAAAAATCTTTACAGGGATAAAGGGGATCGATGGGATGAACGCCAGCAAAGATTGACCCTTGGGAGAGGAATCAAAGCTCTACTTATCTTTATATGATGGTGATTTGATAGGGTTCATCATTGAACCATCCAGGATAAAAAAAGGCCGCACCCCTAAGGATGCGGCCTTTAATTTAAGAGGTGATCTGTAAGTCAGGCTTTCTTGCGGCGGAGGGCCACAACCATGATCAGTCCGGAAATTGCCATCAGGGCCCAAGTCTTGGGCTCGGGAACAGCGATCACAAGGCTGTGCATGATCATGTTGTTCTGAGCATAGTTATTGTAGGCGGAAACGATGGAACCGTCTGTATTAGTGTATAGTTCTTTCGAATCTTTGTCAGCTAGGGTCCAAGTGTTGGCCAAGTATCCCACTAGAGTCCCACCAGAAAGACTTGAGGCATCGGCTCCACCGATGATTTGTGTTGTTCCAAGCACTTGAAAGTTGCCCTGAGCTGTAATGGAGGGAATATTTGTGCTGGTCGTGTTTTCGTACTGTAAAACTTGGATGGATGCATTGGTCTGACCGATATTGATCACATTGAATCCAAGACGAGTGATGGAGTTTCCCTCTAGGGTGGTCCAACCAGCATTAGGAATATTCAGTAGTTGCTTATTGGTGCTTCCCGCCGTTGTTATGGACAATTGCCACGCATCACCAAACTCATCAGTACTATCAAGATTGATGCTGAGGAGCGATTGGCGAGATGAGTTCAGGATACTCCATCCCAACGTATCCCACTGTCCATTGGTGTTGGCATTTTTGGCATAAAGTCTGAAGGTGGTGTCAAAGTGAATGGCATTGTTGCCAGTTGCCGAATACAATCCTTGGGCTATGTAGGTAGTAGCACTTTGCGGGTAAGTGCCGGGGATGCCTTCAGCAGTAGAGTAATATGAATCGGCGCCAATGCTGAGACCTGCTGGGCGGAGTCTATTGGGGTTGTCCCCATTACGGTAAATGACACCAGGTCCATTGCCATCTGGCACATCGTTCCCATCAGAACCGAACATGACCCATCCATCTTGTCCATTGGCATAGGTAGCCCAAGATCCTCTTCCCGAGTTGGTACCGTAACCATTTGAATTCACAATCCCGTCCGTTGCAACCGTGCCACCGTTGGCGCCTGGGGTGTAATTGTAAGTCGTGCCGTAGGAATTCGAACTTTGCTGGAAATCCGTGGCATAATTCTGTGAATTGGTGATGTTCGCGAAAGTTACCGTGGATACCTGAGACCACGCAGCAGAGGTGGCCAGAAGCATGGCGATCGGCGTGATCAAGAAGTATGATGATTTTCTGTGAGAATTCATGAGATTAGAGGGGGGATTCTAAGAGATTTGACAAGATACTCTTGCAATTGTTCAAACAACTAGCCGCTGTAGGGAGTGATTACAGGTGGTGGTGGCGGAGTCTTACGCGTACGCTGAACCGGTGTCGGTTTGGGAGTGGGAGTCGGCGTGGCTGTCTGGGCGTAGGTCTCGGAAACAAGAGCAGTGGCCAGTCCGGCCATGATCAGCAGGGCTTTCAGACGAGGGAGAGGCTGGGGGAAGAGCTTCTTCATTTCCTGTATGTTCGCGCGATATCCAGACCCCGTCAACTGGAATTTTGAGAAAAAATATTCCCATAAGTCCCACTTATTGGGTGGGTTGTAGTGGATGGGCTTTGATTGGAGTGTTTCTTCTTAAGGGGGTGCTTAATCTCTTTTTTCAAACAGGGACGCTTTGGTATTAAAATATATGCATCTCATTGCTGTGAAGTACTTTGAGTCTTTTTCTATGCCGAAACGGTGCTTGAGCAGGCTTTTGATGACCGTGAACCACGGGCTAGCAGGTGCATGGATGGAGATCGCTTCATGCGGATGCGATGCCTTACAAGGTCGTAATACGGTGATAATTGTACGATGCTTAGTCGCGGATTAAGGCAATCTCTCGACTTTCCGCAATCCACCCCCGACTATTTCACGCCCGAACCCTGCCATGTCCGCCTGTTCCAGGAATCCGAGCATTCTTCATGTAGTCAGTGGGCTGCTTCGTTATGGAAGCGGTCTTTGGACTGCTTTGTTCGTTCTCCTGCTGACAGTTGCGAGCCTTTCTGCGCAGGGAGTTCCGACAATCCAGCAAAGTCAGTTCAGGTCGCAGTGGGTCGGGGAGCAGGTGGATCAGATTCCGCTGGGAGGCACCATCACGCCACTCAACAGCCTCGGGGCCGTTGTGGGGGCTCTCCAGACGCCTGACGAGGTGCAGCGTGAGGTGGAGGCCTCCATGGCCGGGGTGGAACAGAAATCCCCTTTTGTCTTCAAGCCCGCCCTCGGGGTTGGTTGGCAGATTTCCAATCAAGGTCTGACGAACGCTTCCACTGCTGGCAACAACTCCAACCCCTACCGCACCGGCAGCAGCCCATTCATCGCCCCGTCGGCAGCTTTTCTCTATGACCGGTTGCATGGCCCCTGGTCCGTGTCAGCCGGTTATTCCGTGGGCTACAAATATTACTCGAATCAGAATTTCGTGGCGAACGGGACCGGATCCCAGCGTAATCCCTTCTCTCAGACAGGACTTTTTAAGGCGATTCTCGAGATGAGCCGTTATGTCTGGAGCACATTGGCCACGGTGTCGCAGGGGAATGGCTTTGATTTGAGCACTGGGTCGAACAACCAGCAGTTTAACGGTAACGCCAATACGGAGTTCAAATACCTCCTTTCGGACCAGGCTGCCGTGGCTGCCAAAGGGGGGTACTCGATCCAGAACACATCGGGGGCCACCAATACCCCCAATAACAATGTCTCCAGCTACTACGCCCAAATCGCACCGATCTATGAGGTGAGCACAAAGACTCACTTGAGCGCGATTGCCGGGGCAGGAGCTCAATATCAGTCTTTCCAAAACGCCCAGCTCTATAATTTGGCGGACACCAACGGTGTGAACTCCGGTACCCTTTCTGTCAGTACCACGCCGAGTTCATCGGTCCAATATGTCCAATCCCTGGGCAAGGTGAAGTATGATGTGACCGGCAAGCTCGTGGTGGAGGGGAGTTTCGGCGTTCGCCAACTCTGGCTCAATAACTCCACCAATGTGTCGGTTTCTGGCGGCGCATTGGGGCAGAATTTCTCAACTTCTGAAAAAGTTTCCTCCAACAAGAATCTGGGATTAAAACCCGCATGGACGCTCGGCTTTAATTACACTCCGACGGCCAAGACATCCATCGCTTTTTCCATTGGTGAACAGGCCACCGACATCGTTCCGGAATTCAATCTCCTACTCAACTGGGTTCCTAGGGAAAAGACCAAGGTGAGTCTCGGGGTCTCGCAGGCTGAGAGCTATTCCAGCATCGCCGCGAGCCAATACCTGATCACCCGAGGAATCGTCGGCACGGTGAATCAACAGCTCTTCTCCAACATCAGCGTGGTTCTTTCCGGCGGCTACACCAAGCAGTTCTATCAGAACATCAACGGTGGATCGACGCCCACCCAAGGTGCCGCCGCACAGATTCCTGGTAGCTATTATTTGGCTACTGCTTCCGTGATCTGGAAGATCCGAGACTGGGTGAATCTCAACAACACCGTCTATTACAACAGCGGACAGACCATACAGTCGGGGGGCAATAATTCCGCTCTCTCGCAGACCTGGTATGCAGTCAGCCTGAATTTCTCGCTGTAGTTTTACCGCAAAGGAGTTATGTTACGGAATGGTCTGCCTCACCCGACATTCACTTCTTGCTCTAGGAGTGGGAGCGGGAATTGCATTTTTTTGGTGGGAAGGATCAGTGCTCGCTCAAAACGATCCGGCTGCCCCCGTTGACAACCCCCCGGCGCAGCCTGCTGTAACGGTGTCCAAGCCGGCGAGAGAAACTGTGCTGACGCAACCTCCCATGCCGGCGGGTCCTTCCGGCATTGCTTCACAGGCGAACTTCGGTGCTGCCAACGGGGATTATGTTCTCAGGCCTGGTGACACTATCGAGATGATCGTCTACCGGGAGCAGGATCTAAGCCTTCGTTCTAAGATCGGTAAGGATGGCATGGTGCAGTTACCCCTGTTGGGTGAAATCAAAATCGGGGGGCTTACCGTGCGTGCGGCAACCGCGCTTATCCGGCAGAAATACAACGCCGATTATCTGGTCGAGCCGCAGATCTACCTGAATATCGCCGCCTACAATTCGCGGAAGTTCACCATCATCGGACAGGTCGGAAAGCCGGGTGCCTATGAGTTTGGCGGGGGTGAAGAGATCGGCCTTTTGGAGGCCATCGGCATGGCCGGTGGGTTCACCCGGATCGCCGACCGCGGTCACGTGGTGGTGAAGCGCCGTGAGGGGGATATTGTTCGCACGTACAAAGTCAACGCCAAGAGACTCTCCGATTCCGGCGTGGACAAGTTCCAGATCGAGAACGGCGACGTGATCAATATCGGCGAGAGTTGGTACTGAAAGCTTCCCCTCCTATGCATAACAGCCTGCATCACTCGGCCTCTCACCCTTCGGAAGGAAATCCTCATTCCCACAAGAACGGCGGCTTTGACTGGCGCGAATACTATTACGCCGTCAGATCCCGTTCCTGGATTCTGGTTCTCTGCCTAGGACTTTCCCTCGTTTGGGGCATTCTCTCGGCCGTCACCCAGCAGAATCTCTATCGTGCGCGTTCGGTCCTCTTCATTGAGCAGGTCAAGAGCAAGGTGCTGAGTCTCAAAATGGAGGAGGTGCGCGACGATCAGATCAAGTCGATCGACATGATCAACACGCTGGTCGACCTCATCAGGAGCTATCCCTTTGCGCTAAGGGTGGTGAACCACCTCAAGCTTGCTCAGGACCGGGAATTTGTTTCCGCCACAGCCCTCTGGGGTGATCCCTCCCCGGAGCAGGCGGCCGGCAAGCTCATGGGAATGGCCAACGCTTCCTATCGCCTCAACACACGCCTGATCGACATCTTCATTACCACGCGTAATCCCGGGTTGTCCGTCAAGCTGGCGAATGCGTATGCGGAAGAATATCTCAGGTATGTCCATGACCAGAGAGCCGAGGCCACCCGTTCGGCGAGTTCTTTTCTGATGGAAGAGTCGGACCGCCTGCGCAAGAGGATGAGGGCGTCCGAGGAAGGCATGCAGAACTTCCGTGAACGCGAGCGGGCGGCCTCCATGGAGTCGATGCTCCAGGAGACGCAGGCCCAGATCACGGAACTCTCGACCCGCCAGAATCTGATCCAGTCGAAGCTCACCCAGATCAACAGCGATCTCTCGATCGCTCGAGCGAATGCCGGCAATTCCAAGGAGCTCTTGAGGTTGCCCAGCGTGGCTGGTGAACCGAAGGTGGCCGCACTGCTCACCCAGCAGTCTACGCTCGAAAAGGAATTTGTTCTGGTCAAGCAGCGTTACCGCCCGAAGCACCCCGTCTACATTTCCATCAAGACGCAGCTGGATCTTTCCTCCCAGGAACTGGACAAGGTGCTCGCAGACGTGGTGAGCCTGCTTGAATCAATCCGCACTAGCCTGCTTGCTCAGGAAGCCGCGACCAAGTTGGAGCGTGAGACTGCGGAGAAGAGGCTTCTTGAAGTGACCGGAAAGTCGATCGAATACAACGATCTGAAACGAGAACTTGAGAGCGACAGGGCCCTCTACGAGGCGGTTCTTGCCCGAATCAAGGAGGTGGACGTGACCAAGGAGTTGGCCGATTCGCCGGTGCAGTTGCAGGAAATGGCAACGGGAGCCTCTCCGGTCACGAAGCCACCTTTGAAAGTCCTTCTGCAAGCTTTGCTGACGGGGGTTGCCCTTGGTATCGGCATCATCATCGGCCTGCATAAACTCGACTCAAGCATGAAGACCGTCGATCAGGCGGAGCATCTGACGGGATTGGATGTCGTTGCCGCCATACCACAGATCGGCGGCGCCTCGGCAACAAAGTTCGGCCTGTTCTCCAAGGAACAGTATGCAGAGATGAGTTCCGCCTGGAGAGATTCGGTCGCCATTCTGCGTGATAATTCGCGGAGCCTTTCCCGCCGACTGAACGATGTGCACGACGAATTGCGGCCCGTTCTGGCGATGCTCGGCCACCCGCACATGGCCTCCGCGTTACCAGCAGGGAGCGAAATCGTGGTGAAAAATGACCGAAGCGGCATTGTTGCCGAGGCTTTCCGCTCCCTGCGTGCGACCGTCGCCATGAATGCACGTGTCGAAAACCAGCGCACGTTCCTGTTCACAAGCGCCCTGCCTTCGGAGGGTAAGTCATTCTCCAGTTGCAACTTCGCGGCCACCCTGGCCCAGCAGGGCCTCCGGACACTCCTGATCGACGCCGATCTGCGCAAGCCGACGGTTTCCAAAACTTTCTTCGGAATGAACCGAAAGCCGGGCCTCTCTGAAGTCCTGCTGGGATCCGCTTCCCTCGAAACCGCTGCGATCGCCTCGGGAGTGGAGGGCTTGAGTGTTCTTACCGCGGGAGGACGCTCCCGCAATCCTTCAGAACTACTAGCTGGTCAACCCTTCCGCGATCTTCTCGCATCCGCCATCAAAAACTACGATCGTGTGGTTGTTGATTCCGCCCCCGTTCTGGCGGTGAGCGACACCTTCCTGATTGCACCGGGGGTGGATGTGGTGCTGTTGGTGGCCCGTTCTTTCATGACTCCGGCAAAGATCGTTGTGAGGGCCATCAAATCGCTCTCCGATATCAAGATCCGTCCCGCGGGCATCGTCTTCAATTGCCTGCCGACCGAGGCGAGTTCCTACTCCTACTACTATTCTGGAAAGTACTACGGGAGCTACGGAACCAAGGGCGTCTACGGCAGTTAAAACAATAGCCCGGATACCTCTTGTTTCTTCAAACCTGATGCCAAAGCGGGCAAACTCCTTTTTTCTTTAACAGCAACCAACAAACAGCAACTACCATGCGTATCCTCGTTACCGGCGGTGCCGGATTTCTCGGCTCCCACCTTTGCGATCGCCTCATAGGTCAGGGGCATGACGTCATCTGCCTCGATAACTTCTTCACCGGGCGGAAGGCCAACATCCAGCATCTCGTAGGTAACCCCCGCTTCGAGTTGGTGCGGCATGACATCATCGATGCCTTCAAGTTCGAGGTGGACCGTATCTACAATCTTGCCTGCCCGGCTTCCCCGCCCCATTACCAGTACAATCCGATCAAGACGATGAAGACCTCGGTCATGGGATCGATCAACTGCCTCGGCCTTGCCAAGCGGGTCAAGGCGCGTGTTTTCCAGGCCTCCACCTCGGAGGTCTACGGTGACCCCGCCGTCCACCCCCAGCAGGAGTCCTACTGGGGCAATGTGAATCCGATCGGCCTACGCTCCTGCTACGACGAGGGGAAGCGCTGTGCTGAGACACTCTTCTTCGACTACCATCGGGAACATGGCGTCGATATCCGCGTGATCCGTATTTTCAACACCTACGGCCCGCGCATGCTGGCGGACGACGGACGCGTCGTCTCCAACTTCATCGTGCAGGCTCTCCAAGGGAACGACCTGACCGTCTATGGCGATGGATCGCAGACGCGGTCCTTCTGTTTTGTGGACGACCTTGTCGAAGGATTTCTCCGCTTCATGGAGCAGGAGAAGTGCGTCGGCCCGATGAATCTCGGCAACCCCGGCGAGTTCACCATGCTGCAACTGGCCGAACTCGTGCTCAAGAAGGTCGGGGGAAAGTCCCGGATCACGCACAAGCCGCTTCCCTCGGATGATCCCAAGCAGCGTCGTCCCGACATCACGCTAGCCAAGGAAACACTTGGCTGGGAGCCGCAGATCCCACTCGAGGCGGGTCTCGAGAAGACCATTTCCTACTTCCGCGAAGCCCTCGCGAAGTGAGAACCCCTCTTCCGATCACTCTTTCACCTTTCATTTTCTAACTTTTTTAACATCTCATGAGTACCACCATCTGCTGCCTCGGCGCCGGTTATGTCGGCGGTCCCACCATGGCGATGATCGCGGCCAAGTGCCCCGACATCCGTGTCACCGTTTGTGACCCCAATGAAAAACGCATCGCCGCCTGGAACTCCGATACGCTGCCGGTCTATGAGCCGGGGCTTCAGGAAGTCGTGGAATCGGCGCGCGGTCGCAATCTCTTCTTCTCCACGGATGTCCGCAAGGCGATCCGTGAGTCGGACATCATTTTCGTGAGCGTCGGCACTCCGACCAAGACCTATGGCATCGGTGCAGGACGCGCAGCCGACCTCAAGTACATCGAGTCGGCTGCACGCATGATCGCCGAGGAAGCCCAAGGGCCGAAGATCATCGTGGAGAAGAGCACCATTCCTGTGAAGACGGCCGAAGCGATGATGACCATCCTCCGATCGAACTCGAAGAAGGGAACCTTCCAAGTGCTCTCCAATCCTGAGTTCTTGGCCGAAGGAACGGCGATCGAGGATCTGAATGACCCCGACCGCGTCCTGATTGGCGGAGAGCAGACTCCCGAGGGACTCGCCGCGATTGAAAAGGTCGTCGCGATCTATGCCCGCTGGATCCCTCGTGAGAAGATCCTGACCACCAATCTCTGGTCCTCAGAGCTTTCCAAGCTTGTGGCCAATGCCTTCCTCGCCCAGCGCATCTCCTCGATCAACTCGATTTCAGCCCTCTGCGAGGCCACCGGCGCGGATGTGGACGAGGTGGCTCGTGCGATCGGCAAGGATTCTCGCATCGGTCCCAAGTTCCTGAAGGCTTCCGTCGGTTACGGAGGGTCTTGCTTTCAGAAGGATATCCTTAATCTCACCTACCTCTGCCAGCACTTCGGCCTCCCTGAAGTCGCCGCTTATTGGGAAAGTGTCGTGAAGATCAACGACTGGCAGAAGTCGCGCTTCAGCACCCGCATCGTGAAGGATCTTTTCAATACGGTGAACGGCAAGCACATCGGCATCCTTGGTTTCGCCTTCAAGAAGGATACCAATGACACGCGTGAGACTGCTGCCATCTCGGTCTGCCGCGATCTCCTTGCCGAGGGTGCCAAGGTGTGTGTGTACGATCCCCAAGTAGGAGAGGAGCAGATCCGATTCGATGTTTCGGGTGGACAACCCGATTCCAATCTCATCATCGCCCAGAGCGCTGAAGAAGCTTGTCAGGGAGCCCATGCCGTCGCAGTGCTCACCGAGTGGGACGAGTTCAAGGATCTCGACTTCCAGAAGATCCATGACGGAATGCTCAAGCCAGCGTTCCTTTTCGATGGACGCAACATCCTGCCGCACGCGAAACTGAAGGAACTCGGCTTCCGGCTTGCCCGGAACTCCGAGCGGGTGCTGAAGAGTGGAGCCGAGATGGCCCGCTTGTTTTCCGATTTACCAGACGCACTGACCCGCACCATGGAGGTGCGCGAGCGTTGCGCGTTCTCACTCTCCGAGCTCCGTTACCGCTATCCGAACGAGTGGATCCCGAAACCCCACACGGCCGAGAGTTGGCTTCGGACCTTGTGTGAGGCCGG
>RFPR01000002.1 GCA_009928265.1 Pseudomonadota bacterium
CCGCTCATTGGCGGCGGCGATAACCTCGGGATCCCGGACTGATCCGCCCGGCTGAATGGCGGCGGTGGCTCCGGCCTCGGCTGCAGCAATGAGGCCATCGGGGAAGGGGAAGAACGCATCCGAGCAGACAACACTGCCCTTGAGCGAAAGCCCCGCCTCACCTGCCTTCCAGACAGCAATCCTCGAAGAATCGACCCTGGACATCTGCCCGGCGCCGATCCCAAGGGTACGGTCCTTGCCCGCGTAAACGATGGCGTTGCTCTTGACGTGCTTGACGACTTTCCAGCCGAACTCCATCGCCTCGATCTCGTCCTTGGTAGGAGGACGTGAGGAAACAACCTGGTGCTCGATGGCCCCGGCGCCCAGCGCGGTCGGCGCGTCAGCATCCTGAACAAGGAGTCCTCCGATGACCGAGCGGATGTCGCGGTCGGTGGAGGGGATCTCCTTGAGTAAGCGCATCAGGCGGAGATTCTTTTTCTTCTGCAGGAGGGCACGGGCGTCAGCCGAGAACTCGGGAGCAATGATCACCTCGCTGAAGATTTCCGAGATGGCACGGGCGAGAGACTCATCGACCGGGCGGTTTGCGATGATAATGCCGCCGAAAGGAGCGGAGCGGTCGGTCGCAAAGGCTTTCTCCCACGCCTCGCTCAGGCTCTCATCGCTGCCGACGCCGCAGGGATTGGTGTGCTTGAGGATGGCGACGGTCGGCTTGGCAAACTCCGAGATCAGGCGGGTGGCAGCGGTGATGTCCAGGATGTTATTGAAGGAAAGTTCCTTGCCGTGAAGCTTCTCGAAGTAGTCGAAGAAACCGCCGTAGAGCTCGGCCTCCTGATGGGGATTCTCGCCGTAGCGGAGACGACCCTCGAGAGGGAACTCGAGCGAGAGATTGCCGGCCGGAGCGCTCTCGTTATCGAGCCAGGAACTGATGGCCCGGTCATAGGACCCGGTGGTGGCGAAAGCCTTCACCGCAAGACGCGCACGAAGCTCGGGCGTGGTCTCTCCGTTGCCCGCCTTCATCGCGTCCAGGATGCGCGGATAGTCCTCGGGGTCGACAACCACGGTGACGGAGCGGTTGTTTTTGGAGGCGCTACGGATCATCGAGGGACCGCCGATGTCGATCTGCTCGATGGCCTCCTCCAGCGTGACGCCTTTCTTAGCCACGGTCTGCTCGAACGGGTAGAGGTTCACGCAAACCAGGTCGATCGGGACGATCCCGTGGGCCGCCGCCTGGGCCACATGCTCAGGGTTGTCACGCAGATGCAGAAGGCCGCCGTGCACCTTCGGGTGAAGGGTCTTCACGCGGCCGTCCATCATCTCGGGGAATCCCGTAAAATCGGAGATCTCCTTCACCGGGATCCCGGCGGCGGCGATCGCCTTGGCGGTGCCTCCGGTGGAGAGGAGTTCGACACCGAATTCATGGAGGCCGCGGGCGAAGTCGATGAGGCCGGTCTTGTCGGAGACCGAGAGGAGGGCACGTTGGATTTTCATGAAGGAAAGGGCTTTGTGCTCACGCGTCAATGCGTGAACGGGAAGCATTGAAGGTTGGAGGAAACCTCCGAGGAGTTCAATGATTGGGGACGATTTCCCAGCATCTCGGTAAAAAAACTATCCGCGCAGGTGCGAGCAATAAAATGCCAGCAGTTCGGGGCCGGCCATCACCCAGAGCAGTGCCCCCAGCGCCAGATAGGGGCCGAAGGGAATCCTTCCCCCCGATCGTCCCCTCGTGAGCGCCATAGTAGCCACTCCGATGACTGCCCCGATCACGGATCCGGCAAAGAGCGAAAAGAAGACGCCCTGCCATCCGAGGAAAGCCCCGATGCAGGCCAGGAACTTCACATCCCCGAATCCCATCGCTTCGCGCGGCAGGATCACTTCGTTCACCGAAGCCCTGATGGGCATCAGATCCCCGAGTCCTTGGAGTGACCATTCCCTTTCCCCGTGGCATAGAACCGAGTGACTGACCGTAAGGCGGCCCGGACCGAGCAACTCGCCGTTGATTTCGAGGGAGGCCGCATCGGCCTCGACCCGGTCACTCTCCCGATAAAAGAACTCGGCCAGCGGCATGCGCTCCTCCCCGAGCAGGAGTTCCGGATCCTCTTCCGATCCGGCGATTTCGAAGGCCATCGGCTGTTCCGGCCGAAACTTTCTCCGTCCGAAGGCCAGCTTGCCCAATTCGACCACACCCCAGAGGAGGAAGTAGCCGCAGGCCGCACCGATCAGGGCACGAACCAATCCCCTCCACCAGAGATCCTCGCCCAGCAGGGAGGGGAATACGGTTGCGCAGAACACGCCTGCAGCCGTTCCGCCCAGAGTGATCTCATCGGGGATGATCAGATGGTCGAAATCGATGAACGTCGCCGCAACCAGCAGCGACAGAAAGATCCAGAAAACGGGTGCCAGCGGCAAACCGAACCGCCCCCAAGCCAGGAGATAGAGCCCCCCGGTCAGCAACTCCACGAGCGGGTAGCGGAGGGCAATCGGCATCGCGCATCCCGAACAGCGCCCCCTCAGCAGGACCCAGCTCGCAACGGGGAGATTCTCATGCCAGGGGATCGTCTTGTTGCAGGAGGGGCAGAACGAGCGCTTGGGATTCAGCAGCGAGATCCCGAGCGGAAGCCGGTGAATGACGGCGTTTAGGAACGATCCGGTGATCAGGCCGAGCAGGCCGACCGCAATCCAGGAAACAACGGGAAGCGCAGCGTGGCTCAACGAGAGACGGGATTATTCGCGCGGCAGGCGCTCCTCGACGATCTCGCAGAGGACATGAAGCAGGAACTGCTGCGCTTCCTGAATGCGGGCCGTCTCGATACCCGGGACAACCAACTCGATGTCGGCAGCTCCTTTAGTGAAGCCGCCCCCCTTGCCGAGGAATGCGATTGTGATGATCCCGCGACGACGGGCTTCCTCAAGAGCGGAGAGAATGTTGCGAGACTTGCCACTGGTGGTGAGGACGACGAGGACATCCCCTTTCTGGCCGAATGCCGCAACCTGGCGGGCAAAGACCTCGGTGAAATCATAGTCATTCCCGATCGCGGTCATGAGGCCCGCGTCGACGGTGAAGGCCATCGCGGGATAGGGACGCCGGTCCTCCTTGAACCGACAGGTGAACTCCGTCGCGAGATGGGCGCTGTCGCTGGCGCTGCCTCCATTGCCACAGAACATCAGCTTATTGCCGGCCAACAGGGCATCACCCGCGGCGGCCGCGGCCTTCTCGAGATCAGCCTGCAACGGAGTCAGGGAAGAAAGAACCTCCTGCAAGGCGTTCAGCGAACTTTGGAACTGGCTCATCGCAAGCGACATTGGACAGGAGCAGGGGCGGGCGTCAAGGGAGGAGGCGGGAGACAGAAAAACCACGAAAGAACACGAACGAGGGAAAAGGACATCTCGTCATCACCCGTATTTGCCATTACCAGGAGCCCATCCCCTATCTACCAGCTCCCAGATCCCAGCTCCTATAATTGACACCCCGCGGGGCAACCGCTTTGATCCCTCCAGCATGGCACTTACTTTCAGGATCACCACCGGACTGGCCGTCATCGCCGCGCTGCTGCTGATCGCCGGATGCGCCGCCCCCGAACCCCCCCAGGTGAAGCTGGAGAAGGCGAACGTCCTTCCGCTCTCCATCAATCTCAATCCCGATTTTGTCTTCCGCAAGAAGACCCAGTTCCTGAACGACCCCACGACCTTCCCCAAGGCGGTGGCACTCCAAAGCGAGGCCATTGACTTCGAGCGGCGCCACTACATGTGGCCGGCCACCACGAAACTCGACCAGCAGGCGCTCACCGGAAACTACCTCGACTTTTACTGGTGGAACCATGGCCAATCCGCCGAGGTGACCGTCCGCCTTGAATACCGCCAGGCAAACCTCGGCAACTTCGTCATGGCCCGCGAGAAGAGCTACACAGCCGTGAAGGGCTCCGTCCGCACCCGGTTCACGATCATCGGCGACGACTACCTTGAGAACGGCCCGGTCACCAACTGGCGCTGCCTCCTCATTGTCGACGGCAAGATCGTCGGCCTCACCCAATCCTATCTCTGGCGCTGACCGGGCGCCCATCACTTCCCCCATGCGCCCCGACATCGAAAAACTCCTCATCCTCCAGGACCGCGACCAGAAGCTGAAGGCCGTCCTGACCGAGATTGCCGCCCTCCCAGCCGAGAAAGCCGCCCGCGACCGCGAACTTAAGGCCGCCGACGACCGACTCGAGGCCGCCCGCACGCGCCAGAAAGAGATCGAGGTCGAGCGCAAGAAACTCGAGGTCGAGGTCAAGGCCAAGCAGGACCAGATCTCCCGCTACAAGAACCAGCAACTCGAGACCCGCAAGAACGAGGAATTCGCCGCCCTGCGCCACGAGATCGAGGTCGCAGAGAAGATCATCATCGAGATCGAGGACCGGGAACTCGTCCTGATGGAAGAGGCCGAGAGCCTCAAACCGGCGCTTCAGGCTGCCCTCGACGCCCATGCCGAGGAGAAGAAAAAGGTCGAGAGCCACATGGCCTCCCTCACTGCACGGAAAGAGACACTCGAGACCCGCAAAAAGGAACTCGAGACCGAACGCCCGAACCTCACGACGGACATCGACGAGGATCTCCTCGACCGCTACGAGCGCCTCTTCAAGACCAAGAACGGACTGGCCCTCACGACCGTCGAGCACGAGACCTGCGAAGGCTGCCACATGAAGGTGACGCACCAGGCCATCCTGGAAGTGAAGGCTGAGAAGGAGATTATCAGCTGCCCGCAGTGTGGGAGGATTCTCTACGAGCCCCAGTAATTTTAAACCACACCCGAAGTAAAATGCGAAATACTATTAAGATTTTTTATTATTTTTTTCTTTTGTTTTTACCACTAAAAAGCTACGCGCAACTATCTGATTTGGCTATAAAGGGCGAAATCATGAGTCTTGAAAAGAGAATAAAAGAGATGCAACCGCATGTTGATGCAAACCCAACACCGGATCCAAATGCCGGCCTCAAAGAGGATTTAATAACTTTAATGATTAAAGGTGATCCTAGCCTAAAAAAAGAAATTCTAAAAGAACAATTGAAAACAATGTCAGATACGGATGTCAGAAAGTTAATTTATAATGGTTATAGAAATTCTGGGAAAAATATTATTGAGGCTCGGGAGCTGTCAGAAAAAATAAATATTCCAAATTTTAGATAAAATTTAAATTTGGAAGACTTTAGTGAAAAGCCTACCCGTTCAGCATGGCCCTCATCTGGGCAAAACCATCAAGAATCTCCGACTCATCGAGAGGCGTTGAAAGAATCTCCTCCATCGATCCTGATTCGACTCCTTCTCCTTCGAGTTCCTTAAGAAAGGAGCTGGGTGTGCAGGAGAGGGTCGTTCCGAATTTCTTGCGCGTGGCGCAGTGGGTGATCGTCAGCCGATGGCGGGCACGGGTGATCCCGACATAGAGGAGACGGCGCTCTTCGTCGACAGTTCCCTCGCTCTTGGAGCGATCGTGGGGGAGCAGTCCTTCCTCGGCCCCGACAAGCCAGACATGGGAGTATTCGAGTCCCTTCGCCGCATGGAGGGTGATGAGGGTGACGCCATCGCGTTCCTCGGCCTTCTCCTCCTCCTTTTCCTGCTCGAGCATGAGTCCGTCAAGGAAGCCGCGGGCTCCGTCACGCGGATGTTTTTCACAGTAGCCGGTGAGGGCATTGAGCAGTTCCCGGACGTTTTCCTGCCGGTTATCGGCCTCTTCCTCGGTCTTGCAGCTCTTCTTGAGATCCTCGAAGTAGCCGCACTCCTCCAGGACGGAGCGGAGGATGGCCGCCGCATCGGCACCCGGTGTCTGGAGCTGGATGCGGTAAGCCCCCCACTCCTCGGTGAAGCGCTGGATCGCCCCGCGCGTGCGCGAGGAGCTGACATCGAGATGCTCGGGATCGTTGAGGATGGCGAGGAGCCCCTTGCCGTTCTTGGCTCCCGCCTCGGTGGCCAACTGCAGGGTGGCCGCACCGATACCACGGGGCGGATTGGCGAGCACACGCAGGAGCGCGTTGTCGTCGTCGGGATTGAGAAGCGCGCCCAGGTAGGCGACCACATCCTTCACCTCGCGCCGGTCGAAGAAGCTCTTACCACCGACGACGCGGTAGGGGATGCGTCGCTCGCGCAACATCTCCTCAAACTGCCGCGACTGGGCGTTCATCCGGTAGAGGATGGCGAAGTCGGTCCAGGGACGGGCCTTGGAGCTCTGCGGGCCGGCTGCCTGGATCTCGTCGGCAATGAACTCGGCCTCGGTCTTGTCATCGGCCGCGGAGAGGATGCGGATCACCTCCCCCTCCTTCACGTCGCTCCAGAGGTTTTTCCCGCGGCGGCGGGCGTTGTTTTTGATCAGGCGGTTGGCGACCTTGAGGATGACGTCGGTGCTCCGGTAATTCTGCTCGAGCTTGATGACCTCGGGATCGGGGAAGTGCCGCTCAAACTCGAGCAGGTTGGAAGCCTCGGCACCGCGCCATCCGTAGATGCTCTGGTCGTCGTCGCCGACCACGCAGATGTTCGGCCGCTCCTCACCCGCAAGCAGGCTGACGAGCTCTAGCTGGAGCTTGTTCGTGTCCTGAAACTCGTCGACAAGGATATGGCGGTACCGTGCACGCCACTCCTCGCGCGCCTCGGGATGGTCGCGCAGCAGGACTCGGGCGTTGAGCAGGAGGTCGTCGAAGTCCATCGCGTTGAGCGTGCGGAGTCCGTCCTGGTATTTCGAAAAGAGGCTGCCGAGCGCGGTGCCGGGTTCGTCCGGTTCGCCGACACCGAGGTTCTTGGCCTTGCTGATGACATGGCGGGCGAGGTTTGGATCGAGCGGGTTCTCCTTGTCGTGGATCCGCGCGGCGAGCTTCTTCATCAGTCCCATCTGGTCGGACTCGTCGAAGATGCTGAAGTTCTCCTTGTAACCGAGCAGGTGGGCATGGCGGCGGAGCATCCTCACGCAGAGGGAGTGGAAGGTGGAGAGTGTGATCTGCTTCGCCTGCTCGGGATTCACCATGCCCCCGACGCGCTCGCGCATCTCCTTGGCGGCCTTGTTGGTGAAGGTGACGGCAAGGATTGAGGAGGGATCTGTTCCCTGCGCGACGAGCCAGGCGATGCGCGCCGTGAGCACGCGCGTCTTCCCGGTGCCCGCACCCGCCAGGATCAGCAGTGGTCCCTCCCCGTGCGTGGCGGCACGGTACTGCTCGGGATTGAGATCAAAGAGGCGAAAGGAGGACACGGACCCGGGGAAATGGAAGTTTGGAGCTAGGAGATGGGGAGGGGCAGAGAGTAATCGGAAACCCTTTCCCGAGGAGGCCAAAAACTTTTTCTTTTCTCCGCGCCTCCGCGCCTCTGCGCCTCTGCGGGGAAACTATTTTTCTGCTTTCAGCCCTTCCGCAAATTTACGGACGATCCGCGGGTAGAGCTCATGCTCGGCGACCTGAATCCGGGCATGGAGTGACTCGGCGGTGTCGCCGGCTAGGACAGGGACGCTGCTCTGGCCGAGGATCTTGCCCGTGTCGACACCGGCATCGACAAGATGAACAGTGCACCCGGCCTCAGGCGCCCCAGCCTCCAAGGCCTGACGCCACGCCTCAAGTCCCCGGAACGCCGGAAGAAGCGAAGGGTGAATGTTCAGGATCCGTCCCGGGAAAGCCTCCAGCAAGGGAGCCTTGATGACCCGCATGAATCCGGCCAGCACGACGAAATCGACCTTCGCCTCCCGGAGCAGTCGGACGAGTTCCTCCTCGGCCTCGGGAGTCATCTTGGTCCGGAAGGGACCAGGAGGGACGAAGTGCGAGGGGATTCCGAACTCCCTGCCAAGGGGCAGGATACCCGCCGTCTCGATATCGGAGAGGACGATCGCGGGTGTGGCGCCCAGGGTTCCCGACTTCCACGCCTCGGCAAGCGCCCGAAAGTTCGATCCCTTTCCGGAGCCGAGGACACCGAAACGGGGGCCGGCAGCCTCCGGGCAAAAAGAAACCCCCGGCAGTTGCGTGCCGAGGGTGCTCATCCCTTGCGGGTTTGTTGCAAAAGGGACTGCTTAGGCGGCGACGACGGGATCGACGTTCACACGGCGGCCAGCGCGGTCGAAGCGGACCTTGCCGTCGACGAGTGAGAAGATCGTGTAGTCGCGACCGAGACCGACGTTGCGGCCTGGCAGATACTTTGTGCCGCGCTGGCGGATAATGATGTTGCCGGCAACGACGCTCTGGTCGCCGAACTTCTTCACGCCGAGGCGCTTGCTGATGCTGTCGCGTCCGTTCTTGACGCTTCCCTGTCCTTTTTTATGGGCCATGGCTCGTAGGGGTTGGTGAGTGGGTTAAAAATTAGGCGGAGATCTTGGTGATCTTCAGCTCGGTGAGCTGGCGGCGGTGGCCGACGGTGCGATGGTAGCCCTTGCGGCGCTTGAACTTGAAGGCAATGACCTTGTCGTCCTTGTACTGCTCGACGACCTCTGCCTTCACGGAGGCTCCGGAGACGAGAGGGGTGCCGAGGTTGACCTTGTCGCCGTTGACGACGAGGAGGACGTCGCTGAAGGTGGTCTCTTTGCCGGCTTCGACATCGAGCTTCTCAACGCTCAGGACGTCGCCTTCGGAAACGCGGTACTGTTTGCCGCCGGTCTGGATGATTGCGTAGGACATGGGAAATTTGTGGAAAAAGGATGGGGAGCATGCCACGCCACGCGCGGGCCGTCCATCAATTTTTTTGATTTTTCGCTCTTGCCCGTATGATGCCCGACCCATCAATGCTCGGGTGGTGAAATGGCAGACACGTACGTTTGAGGGGCGTATGCCGAAAGGCATGGGGGTTCAAGTCCCCCCCCGAGCACCACTTCCTGCAGTTATGAGACCGCCAAGGGTAAATTTCTGCAGACTATAGGCCTCTGTAATAAACAAAGAGCCGGGATTCGAGATGCAGTAGCAGACCGTGGAAAGGGCAACAAACGCCTACAATCAAAGACCAAGTTTAAGTACCTTTGGTGTTGCCGAAGAGGTCGATGTGCAACCTCGGCGCATACCGAAAGCCATGCTCGATGCAGAGCTCGGCAAGCACCGGCGCCTTCTCCCGCAGTGACTCAGAATCGGTTCCCTCCGGCATCAGGAGAACCCGGTCACGGGTAAAGCCCGGAACGGCTCCTGCTTCGTTCAGCAACTCCTCGATCTCGGGAAGTTGCTCGGGGTGGGAGAAGACGAATTTGAGCTGGCACGCGTAGTTCTCCATCCACTGCCGGATGACTTGGGGCTGGTAGCGCGTGGCCTCGTGGCGCGAACTCCAGGCCCCTGCTTGTTCCTCGGAGGGGGTGGAGTCGGCAAGCTTGGGGCTAAGCGAGGCCAGATCACAGGAAATCCCCTCCGGCGGCATCGTGGCGGCCGTTTCGATGGTAATATGAAAGCCGGCGATCTTGAGGAGTGCTGCCAACTCACGGATCCCCGAGGCCACCATCGGCTCGCCACCGGTGAGTACCACATGGGGGCAGTCGTACGCCGTGACGCGACGCACGATCTCTTCTGGGGTCATCTCATCCCCCTCGGGATTCCACGAGGCATGGGGGGTGTCGCACCAGCGGCAGCGCAGATTGCATCCTGAGGTTCGAACAAAGACGGAAGGGACGCCGAGCAGCAGACCCTCCCCCTGCACCGAATGGAAGATTTCCGAGATCCTCATCGGGGTTTTTCCGGAAGAGGGGCCGTTGAGACGTACTTCGTGGGGTCGGCGATTCCGGCCAACTGAAACGCCTCGCGGCGCTCCACGCAGGTGCCGCACGCTCCACAATGGAACTCCCCGCCCTTGTAGCAGGACCAGGTCCTGGAAAAATCGACACCCAGCTCCGCACCTCTTCGGGCGATGCCCGCCTTGTCCGTGGCGACGAAGGGGCGCAGCAGTCGGATCTCCGCGTAGGTTCCCGCCCAGATCGCCTCCGCCATGGGGGCGAGGAATTCCTCGCGGCAGTCGGGGTAGATCGCATGGTCGCCGGCATGGGCCGCAATCACGACGCCCTCCGCACCGCGGCTCTCGGCGAATCCGGCAGCAATCGCGAGCATGATGCCGTTGCGGAACGGGACGACCGTCCGCTTCATCGACTCTTCCTCGTAGTGACCCTCGGGGATGTCACCCCCGCCTCTCAGCAGGTCCGAGGAAAACTCCTCGGCGACGAAACCTAGAGGGGCGATGCGGTGGGGGATACCCGCCTGAGCGCAGTGCCACGTGGCCATCGGAAGTTCCCGCGCATGATGCTTGGCCCCGTAGTCGAAGCTCAGGCCCGCGATCACCTCGTGCGCACGCAGTGCATCGTAGAAGGCGGTGACCGAATCCATCCCGCCGCTGAGCAGGACGACGACCTTCACCGGGATTTTTTGGAGCCTCGAGAGGCACCTCGTTCTGAATCGTGGCGCGCCTCGACGCGGATGCCGATTCCGCCGCGCGGCGCAAAATCACCGATGACGACCGCACTCCTTGGAGCAACGGCCGCGACCACATCGGAAAGGATCCTGTTGGTGATCGCCTCGGCAAAGACAGCCTGGTTGCGGAAAGCCCCCAGATACTGCTTGAGGGACTTGCTCTCGACGCAGCGCCGTTCGGGAACGTAACGGATGGTGATCGAGGCGTAGTCGGGCTGTCCCGTCACGGGACAAAGCGAGGTGAATTCCGGGGTTGAGAAGGTGACTTCATAGGGCCGTGGCGAAGGACTCGGAAAACTCTCGAGAACGGCATCGTCGGGAGAGGTGAGTTGGGGCATCGATCCGCCGCCGAGGAGGGTCAGGCCGGCGGAGGGAACTGGTTTTTTGGAGCGCGGTGTCTTGGCCATCAGGTGATCGTCCCGTAGAGACGCCGGTGCGCCAAGCCCGAAGTCGCCGCCCTCGCGCTCTCCGCCCCCTTTCCAAGCATCGCGGGGTGGTGTCTAATCGTGGGACCATGCGCACCGCACGCCGCCACCCAGGACTCCCCACAGTGGTCCTCTTGGTTCTCACCGCCGTTCTCCTGCTCGGCGCGGGAGCCGGATTTCTGATGCTATCGCGTTGGGTTCAGAGCGAAGAATGCCATGCCCTGCTCGAGAGCAAGGCCTCGGAGGCGTTGGCCGGAAAAGCCGAGTTCGGCCCGCTCGAGTGGCTGTGGGTCGGCGTGGCATCGCCGCAGGTAAAAGCCTTCTCGGGAGACGGAGCCAGGCCTCATTCCATGGAAGCCGGTAATGTGCGTGCTCGCTTACGACTCGCCTCCCTCCTGCAGGGTTGCTGGGCCGTCGAGGAGATCTCCATGGAGAAGGCCCGTCTTCATTTTGCCGCAGCAGTCCCCGCCAAACTCAAAGAAGATGCGCCGGCCTCCTCCCGTCACTCCCCTGCACCGCTCCGCCTTCCCTCCTGGATACCGTCCGTTCTGGTTGTGGAGGCAATCAGGAGCAGCAAAACGGACCTGCTCTTTGACCTGCCCGATAGGAAGATGCTGGAACTCCTCGGGACAAAGCTCGAAGTCTATCCTGGGAAAACGGATTTTCGCCTCGAGGCACACGGTGGTGCAATGGTCTGGACCCAGTTTCCGGGATTCCAACCGGATCTTCTCTGGGCGAGGGGCCGACTCAGCGAAGGGCGCCTGCGGATCAATGGAGCGGAGTTGGGTTTTTCGGGGGGAGGATCGGCGGGATTCGAGGGTGAATTTCCGGATCCGGACGGAGTCTCTCACATCAAGCTCCATTGCAAGGGACTTCCCATTAGCGATGTCTTCCCCACCGCCTCGGCCATGGTCAGCGGCACCATTTCCGGGGAGGGGACTGCCTCCTGGACCCCATTGGAGTCACGTTCCATGGAAGGAAGTGTGGCCGTCGATGACGCCTCGGTTCACAGCGTGCCGGCCCTCGACGAGCTTGCTGCTTTCACTGGCATGAAGCAATTCCGCAACCTCTCGCTCAAGAAAGCCTCGGCGAGCTTTGTCCGAGCAGGAAATGTCACTCGCTGGAGGGAAATCATCCTAGAGGCACCGGGCGTGCTCAAGGTAACCGGGGAAGCCGAGGTGGGTGACAACGGTTCCCTTGCCGGCACCCTCCAGGCAGGAGTGACGACCGATATCGTCCGCGTTATCCCGATGGCCAAGGAGCTTCTCTCAGCCGAGGAACGTGAGGGCTATTTCTGGATTCCGGTGCATGTCGGCGGCAGCCTCGAACATCCGACGGAGGACCTCCGTCCGCGCCTTGTGACCGCCATCGCAGCAAAAGCCTCCGGGGTAATCCGTGGCGGGATCGAGGAAGGACTGAAGATCCTCGGAATCAAGTCGGATTCGACAAATGGCTCGATACTTCCGGCCGCCGACACCAACACCGTGAAATCCCTCGAAAAAGAGGCCGGTTCGGTCATCGAAGCTGTCGGTAACTTCCTGAAATAGGTTCAGCCTATCTTTTTCAGAATGGCCGATACGGCCTCTTCCGAATCCACCTTGGGGGAAAGTTCGATTGACTCAAAATCGTGCTGGTGCCGGAACCAGGTCATCTGGCGCTTCGCATAGCGGCGGGTGGCAACCGTGATGCGCGTGATACATTCCGCACGCGGGATCTCTCCCCGCTGGAGGGAGCGGATATCGGCCAGTCCGAGAGTCTTGCAAGCGGTCGGACCCGTTGATTCCGAGGGAAGCGCGGCAACCTCAGCCTCCACCCCGGACGCAAACATGGTCTCCACGTTGGCCTCGATGCGGGCAGTGAGTTCTTCACGGCTTCTAGTGATCAAGAATCCATGGACTCCCGGCGGCGTGACCACAGGCCCGGCGTCACGATCCAGCGGACGACCCGTCAGCATCACGATTTCGAGGGCCCGCTCCACGCGACGGCGGTTGGTCTGATCAACGGAGGACGCGCCATCGGGATCCAGAGTCTTCAGCCGATCGACCAAGGTCGGCAAGTCGAGGCCGGCAAGCTCCTCGCGAAGATCGGGATCGCGGGGCGGCAGTTCGTCCAGTCCCCCCAGAAGGGCCTTCAGGTAGAGGCCGGTGCCTCCCACAACAATGGGCCGCCTGCCTCGTGAGGTGATGGAGTGAAGGACTTCCAACGCCTCGCGACGGTAACGCGCCGCGTCATACGGTTCGCGCGGATCGACGCACCCGACGAGATGATGGGTTACTTCAATCCGCTGTTGCGGCGACGGCTGCGCCGTCAGGATCGGTAGCCCCTGATAAATCTGAAAGGCATCCGCGCCCACAATCTCCCCCCCGAGGCGCTTTGCCAGCAGGAGGGAGAGGGCGGTTTTGCCGGCCCCGGTGGGGCCGGCAAGAACGATTGTTTCCGCGGGAATCACGGAAACAGAAGGGGCGCCGCTTTTAGGCGGCAGCCGCCTCGGACTCGGCGGAGTCCTGGGACTCATCGCGGCGGGCGGGACGCTCGCCACGGGACTCTGGAGCAGCCTTGGCACCGCTGACCACCATCTTGCGGCCCATGTACTCCTTATCGTGAAGTTCGTCGACAGCGCGCTTGGCTTCCTCGACCGAGGAGAGCTGGACGAATCCGAACCCCTTCGAGCGATGCGTCTCGCGGTTACAGACGATCTCGACATTCTGGACGGAGCCGACACCGCCGAAGAGCTCGAGCAGGTCGCTTTCAGTCGCGTCAAAGGAGAGGTTGCCGACGTAGACGCGCGGCGTGGTCACCTCGATACGCTCGGGCTTGCGGGCCTCGCGGCGAGGGGATGCACCTTCGGGACGGTCGGTCCGGGGGCTACGCTGTGGCTTGCCGGAGGCCTGTTTCTTGGAACCGATGCCGAAAATACCGAGTATCTTAGCAAAAAGGCCCTTCTTTTTGGCGGGTTGGCGCGGTGCGCGCTCCTCGGAGCGGTGCGCGCCGGAGCGACCACCCCTGTTGGGGGAACCGGAAGGAGAACGGCGGCGGCTGCCGCGGGAACGGCCGCCCCTGTTGGAGGAGCCGGAGGAATAATTCGAGGACATGATGCGTGGGTGTGTTGGGGATCCCCGGTCTTGCGCGGCCCGGGACACTGGCCGGGCGGGTGGGGATCAGGACTTTGTGTGTTCGTTCGTTGCGTGTGTATTGAGAGCCCGTTTCTTGTGACCTCCCTGGTGTGTCCCGACCCCCGGTCCTTCGAAAAGGAGTCCACGGGGCTCTGGGGAGGCTGCTCCGGCGTTCGATGCCGTGCGTGCCACGTAGGAAATGCAGGAAATATCCCCTGCCTCAAACGGGCGACGATAGTAACGGGCAAGGACTTCTCTCGCACCGATTACCCTCCACTACAAGGGAAATCGCTTCCCATAACTGGAGCCGACCTCAATCAGTGAACGATTTTGATGCAACAACGGGGATCGAGCGGTGTTTAAATGGAATGATGTTCTCCACACTCCCCAAAAGGACCGTTCTTCTTGGTGGAACGGCCCTACTGCTTCTAATTCTGCTGGTTACACGATGGTGTTCGGACTGGGGGCTGGTCACGATCCACGTGAAAGATGCTCCGCTTGCCAAGGTGACCGCTTCCATCGCCCGTCAGGGACATGTCACCATGGAAACCTCCCTGGATCCCTCGACGAAGGTCAGCATGGATGCCGACCGTGTGACGGTAGCCGAAGCGGTGGATCAGTTGGCCCAGATCACGGACTCCTCATGGCGCGGTGGGATTGTCACGGCACCGACCAAATTGGCAGTGTCGGAATGCATTTCCAAGCTCCGGGCAGGCCCCGATCCGGAGGGATGGAGCGTCTTCTACTACCCTCTTTCGCCAATGATGTCGCCGGACGAGACGGTCATGGATCCTCGATCCCTGCTGTGGAACGTCCAAGGGCCGGACAGGGAAGTTCGCAAACTTCTCGATGAAGCGGCCCAAAAAAGCGGCGCCATGATCGTGATGCCCAAGGATTGGAGTGCGACGGCTCCCCGGCTCCCCGGAACTGCGGCGACTGGCAGTGCCGTTCATGAGTTGGTGAAATTGGTCCGTGGGCGAGATCTGTCGTTCTTTTATCTCACAGCACGCGAGCGCCGCCGATGGGAGGAAGGTCCCCAGGAAGCCTCCGCACCACCTCCATCGAGTATTTCACGCCCTGCGCCCAATCCAGAATGGATGGACCAGAGAATCACGGCACGGATCAATACCTTACCCATTCCGAAACAAGCCGAAGCCAAAAAGGAATACGAGGCCGCAAAGGCGTTTCGCGAGAGCGTCAAAAGCCTCTCGCCCGAGGAACGCCGTCAAAAGATGAGGGAGCGGATGGCCGACCCGGAATTCGTCGACAAAATGGCGGAACGAATGCTGCTGCGGGATTCCCGCAGGACAGCCCAGCAACGCATCTCTCGAGCCGTTAATTATCTGAAGCGGAAAGCCTCGGTCCAGGCGACCCAGCCCCATTGAGCATGAAACGCACCCCTTCCGGCTTCACTTTGATCGAACTGCTGGTGGTGATCGCCATCATCGGTATGCTTGCCTCCCTACTGCTGCCAGCCATCCGTTCGGGGTTGGAGCAGGCTAAGAAAGCGAAATGTGTCTCCAATCTCACGCAGATCGGAAATGCCGTCCAACAATACATCGCTGATCCCGAAAACGGCCACCACTACCCCCCGATTTACAGCGTTTCCGTCTCCTCCGGGGACATGAGCGCAGGAACTGCACCAACCGCGCCGCTCACCCCCCTTTCCTGTCTGGGCAATTACGGCATCACACTCCCAGCCATCACGTGCCCCTCGGACAAATCGCCCGACACCAATTACGGAAGTTACATCTGGTCACCGGTCCTTCAGGGCGAACAACCCGAGGACGTTCACATTTATACGCCCGGAGGCATCTTCACCGTTTCAGCACTCAGCAAAATGACAGTCTGTGCCGACGTCGGGCGTCCGCATCTTCGGAAATTCAATGTGCTGAAGGCTGACGGCCACGTTGAATCAAGACCGTGACCCTTGCCCGGGCAGGACTTCCCGGCATTTCGTTTCGACTTTCAGATTCACGTCTTTCCGCTTTTTCTACATTCCATGCCCACGACCCTACTGATGACACTGGATTGCGCCGACCGCGTCGGCCTGCTCGCCCGTATCACAGGTTTCGTTGCCTCCCAGAAGGGAAATTTCACGGAAGTCCACCAGTACACGGATCCGATCAATGGTTGGTTCTTCGCGCGCTTCGCCTTCGAAGTCCCCGAGGGAACGACCCTGGAATCGGTGCGCCGTGACTTCGGCCCCACGGCTGTCGAACTTAACGCCAGCTGGAATATCCGCGACCAAGGCCGCCCCCTGCGAACCGTTCTCCTGGTGAGCCGCGAGGACCACTGTCTGGCCGACATGCTCTGGCGCTGGCGCTCCAAGGAGATGAATATCGAAGTGCCGCTTGTCATCTCCAACCACGACACCCTGCGCACACAGGTTGAGAAAGAAGGACTTCCCTTCCTCCACATCCCTGTCCCAGCCGATCCCACCGGAAAAGACGCGGCCTTCCGCAGGATCAGCGATGCGATCTGCGACGTCTCGGGTGAGCTCAGCATCCTCTGCCGCTACATGCAGATCATGCCCGACTGGTTCTGCGAGGAACACCTCAACCGGGTCATCAACATCCATCACTCACTGCTTCCCGCCTTTGCCGGCGCCGATCCGTACCGTAAGGCCTACGACCGCGGTGTGAAACTCATCGGCGCAACCTGCCACTACGCCACGGCTGAGCTCGATGCAGGACCGATCATTCACCAGCAGATGATCCCCGTGGAGCATTACCACACCCCGGCCGACATGCGGCGTCTGGGGCGTGACTGCGAACGCCTCACCCTGGCCCGCGGCGTCCGCCTCCATGTGGAGGACCGTGTCGTAGTGCACGGATCACGCGCGATTGTCTTTGGGGATTAAAAAAGGCTTTAGCGGTTTAGGCTGAAGACTGAAGGTGGTGGCATCTATGGATCTGACGGATGTTTTCTCTTCATCCCTCATCCTTCATCCCTCATCCTTTTTCCATGTCTTCACCCCATCTCACCGCCCGCGGTCTTGTGCAGACTTACGAACTCGGTGCGGAGAATCTGGAAATCCTCAGGGGGATCGATCTGGACATCGCCCGGGGCGAGGTGCTGTTCCTGCGTGGGGCTTCGGGAGCAGGTAAGTCAACGCTGCTCTACATCCTTGCTGCGTTGGAGCATCCCCGCGCCGGAAGCGTCGAATTCGAGGGTGAACAACTGCTGAAATTGGGACGCGACCGTCTCGCCACCCTGCGCAATCGCCGGATGGGTTTCATTTTCCAATCCTATCACCTCCTGCCGGAACTGACCGCGCTGGAGAACGTCCTCCTTCCCTCGATGCTCGGCGGTTCGCGGCGCGAGGAACGGGCTCGCTCCCTGCTCGACCGCGTGGGTCTCTCGGGGCGCCTGGATCATCTCCCCTCGCAGTTGAGCGGCGGCGAGCAACAGCGCGTGGCGATCGCCCGCGCCCTGGCAAACGATCCTGGGATCCTCTTTGCTGACGAGCCAACGGGAAACCTCGATGCCACCACCGGAGCAGGGATCATCGAGCTCCTGCTAGGACTGGCACGCGAGGATGGACGCACCATGATAGCCGTTACCCATGACGCCGCCCTTGCGGCACTGGGCGACCGCCAGCTGTTCCTGTGCAAAGGGCTTCTCCAAAACCCCTGACGCGATGAGCCATCCCCCCTCTTTCGATCTTCGGAATTCTATCGTGACCCCCGTTCAGGTGATGTTCTTTGACACCGATGCGGGTGGGGTGGTGCACAACATCGCCTACCTGCGCTTCATCGAGACGGCACGTACCCTACTGGCTGTCCAGCTGGGCATGGACTGGAAACTCATGGCAGAGACCTCCGTCTACCCCGTTGTTGTCCGGACGGAGATCGACTACCGCCGACCCGCGATCCTCGGTGACAAACTCGAAATTCACGGCCGCCTCGGCGAGGCGACTCCGGCACGATTCTGGTGCCACTTCGAGATCAAGCGGCCCAGCGACGGCGCACTCCTGATCACGTGCCAGCAGGCCCTTGCTTTCGTGAAGATGCCGGAGGGAAAACCTCTCCGCCTTCCCAAGGGGTGGCCCGAACCTTTTGCCCCGCTGGCCACGCAGTAAGGAACGGTTTCCGTGGTCATCTGCGACTTAACCCAGTTTTACAGCCCGGCTTCGGGTGGCGTCCGACGCTACATCGGGGAAAAGGCCTCCCGACTGGAAGCCGAGGGTCATCGTCACGTCCTGATAATTCCGGGGGAGAAAACCGAACGGCGGGAGCAGGGGAACCGAGTCACCTACACGATTGCCTCGCCACTTGTTTCGCGCACCGCGCGATATCGCGCACTGATCAGGCTTCATCTCGTCGAGGAAGCTCTCGAGAGGGAGCAGCCGGACCTTATCGAGTCGGGGGACCCGTATCAGGTTGCGTGGAAAGCCATCGCATCGGGCCGTGCACTTGGGATCCCTACGGTCGGATTCTACCACTCTCATTTCACGGATGCAGTGCTCCGCTCGGTAGCAAAATATTTCGGCTCCCTCTCGGTCCGTGTGGCCGAGGAAGTCGGCCGCATCTACACCGAAGATCTCTACAACCGTTTTGAACGGACGCTTGTGCCGAGTGCCGGGCTTTCCGATCTCCTCAGGACCTGGGGACTCGAGAATGTCGAGACGCTGGAACTCGGCGTCGACACCGGCATCTTCTTTCCTGATGCAGCGCGGGGAAAGGGGGCACGGCGTAGGCTCGGCTGGCCTGAGGATCGGCAGGTGCTGCTCTATGTGGGCCGGCTCAACCCCGACAAAAATGTCCGTCGCCTTCTGGGAACCTTCTCCCTCCTCCACGACCGCTTTCCAGATCGCTTCCATCTCGCCGTGATCGGTGACGGAATGCTGCGCGGTTCGCTCCAGCGTCTTGCAGAGGAAACGGCCTGCGTCAGCTGGCTTCCCTACTCCAACGGCGCCGGGGAACTCGCCGACATCTACCGTGCCGCCGATCTTTTTGTGCATCCCGGGGTAAAAGAGACCTTCGGCCTCGTCACCCTGGAGAGTCAGGCCTGCGGCACCCCAGTGGTCGGCATCCGGGGAAGCTTCATGGACGCGATCAATTTCAGCGGCCTCCACAACTGGTCTGCAGACGATTCCGAGGAGTCGCTGGCAGCCGCCATCCTCACGGCTACCGAGGGGGATCTGGAGGCCTCTGGCCTGCGGGCAGCCGCCTCGGTTTCCGCCAAATACGACTGGCAGTCGGTTTTTACACGCCTCTTTGCGGTTTACCGGGACGTGATCGCCTCGTACAACCCCTGATGTGTCCCTTTCTGTGTCTTCAGTTCAGCCAGCCGTAGCCAAGGCGATCGCCACCCCCTCAGGTTCCCGCTATGTGATTCGCCGCTACGAGCTGCGCGATCGAAAGGCTGTACGCTGGCTCTGCTGCGAAACCGGCTTCCTGGGCAAGCCGATCGACCCTGTCTTCGAAGACCGGGAAATCTTTGCCGACTACCTGACGCGCTACTACACCGACATCGAGCCCGAGTCCTCCTTCGTGCTCGAGCAGAACGGGGAGGTGAAGGGGTATCTGCTCGGCTCCTACCGACCTCTCCGCCAGCAGCTCTTCAATCTTTTCAACAACATCTCCCTCTTCACCCGGGGGATGGCGAAGTATGCCTTCTACAACAAGGCCACGCGGGACTTCATCGGATGGATCCTTCGCACCTCGTGGAAGGAGGTGCCCCAGGCTCCGCGCCGCTGCGCTCATTTCCATTTTAACATTCTCCCCGAGGCTCAGGGCCTGGCAAATAGCAAAGGGCTCATGGATCTCTATCTGGAACATCTCCGCACCAAGGGAATCCGTCAGGTCTACGGCCAGGTCGTCACCTTTGAGTCACGCCGTGGGGCGAAGGTTTTCGAACGCTACGGATTCCAGGTGCTGAACCGCAGTGAAATCACCAAATACCGCAAGACCCATCCCGAGCCGGTCTATCTGACCACAGTGCTGAAGGAACTGACTTAGAGGGGGCCTTTCCTGACCCTCCGCAGCCCAGAAAGACTTTGACTCTGACGGAAGGATCCGTATCCTTTCACGTCCGCCTAGGAACGCCATCACGACGCGCCCTCTCGGGCGGGTCCTACTTCCTTTTCATCCTATGGCCGACACGATTTCCTACGCCCTGATCACTCCCTCCGCCCTGCGCAAGGGTCGCACCGGAGGCATTCTAGGGCGCCTGATTTCCCGCAGCGGACTGCAGCTCGAGACGGGTCGCATCTTTGCTCTCTCCCAGGCCACCCTTTCGGCCTTGGCCGAGACCCTTTCCGGTCAGTCCAAGACCGCTGCCTATCTGAAGAGCCTCCCTACTGGAGCCCACTCGCTGGTTGTCGTTCTCAAAGGTGAGGAGGCTGCTTCCAAGGTCGCGTCGATCGTTGGCGGCGACTCCACCATGGGTGGTCGCGGCGAGACCATCCGCGACACCTACGGCGACCTCGTTGAAAGCCCCGAGGAGGGAGGAAAGACCGTTTACTTTGAGCCCGGAGTGATCGCTCCCGCCAATGCCTCCGAGGCCGCCGCCGGCCTCAAGGTCCTCGCCGCCGCCTCGGATGCCGAGGGTGGCATCCTGGACGCTTCCGCCGACTTCTCTGGCCCCACCGAGAAGACCCTGGTGTTGATCAAACCCGACAACTTCGCTTTCCCCAGTACCCGCCCGGGCGGCGTGATCGACCTCTTTGCCCGCACCGGCCTCGCGCTCGTCGGCTTCAAGCCGTTCCACCTGTCCGTCGCCCAAGGTGAGGAGTTCTACGGCCCCGTTCTCGACTTCCTCGTCGCCAAGCTCCCCGACGGCCGCGCCCAGTGGGAGTCGATCGTCGCCTTCATGGCCGGCAAGCGCCCCTCCGAGTGCACGCCCGAGGAGAAGGCCGCCCCCGGCAGCCAACCCTGCGTGGCCCTGATTTACCAGGGGCCCGACGCCGTCGCCAAGATCCGAACCGCCCTCGGACCCACTAATCCCTCGCAGGCCCCGCACGGCACGATCCGCAAGGAGTTCGGCACCACGATCATGATCAACGGTGCCCACGCCTCCGACTCCGTCGAGAACGTTGCCCGCGAGACCGCCATCATCCGCATCGACGAGAACGACTTCAAAACGAAGGTCGCCTGATTTTCCGCCAGACACCCACCAACCCAACCCAACCGTTCCCATGGACCTCGCATCCCGCGTCAGCGAACTGACCCCCTCCCTCACCCTCTCCATCGACAGCAAGGCCAAGGCGCTCCGCGCCGAGGGCGTCGATGTCTACAGCTTCGGAGCCGGAGAGCCCGACTTCGACACGCCCGAGCACATCAAGGCCGCAGCGGTCGAGGCGCTGAATGCCGGATTCACCAAGTACACCCCCAGCTCAGGAACCCCCGAGCTGCGCGCCGCGATCAGCGAGAAGTTCAAGCGCGATAACGGTCTCGAGTATAAGCCCTCCGAGATCATCGTCAGCAACGGCGCGAAGCAGAGCTGCTTCAACGCCATCATGGCCGTCTGCGGCGAGGGTGACGAAGTGATCATCCCCGCCCCCTACTGGCTCAGCTACCCCGAGATGGTACGTCTCGCCGGCGCCGAGCCCGTCATCGTCCAGACCACTGCCGAGAACGACTGGAAGATGACCCCGCAGCAGTTCGAGGAGGCGATGAGCCCCCGCACCAAGATGGTCATCATCAACTCCCCCGGCAACCCGACCGGCGCCGTCTACTCCAAGGAGGAGCTCCGCGCCATCGTCGAGGTGGCCGCCGACGAGGAGATCACCATCCTCTCCGACGAGATTTACGAATGCCTCACCTACGATGGTGCCGAGCACGTCTCCATCGCCTCCCTTACCCCCGAGGCCCGCGACCTCACCATCACCATCAATGGCTTCAGCAAGGCCTACGCCATGACCGGATGGCGCCTCGGCTATCTCGGTGCCCCCGAGAAGATCGCCAAGGCCATCGACTCGATGCAGAGCCACGCCACCTCCGGCCCCTGCTCCTTCGCCCAGAAGGGCGGACTCGCCGCCCTCACCGGCAGCCAGCAGTGCGTCGCCGACATGCGCGAAGAGTTCAACCTCCGCCGCGAGTATATGTTCGACCGCCTCACCGCGATCCACAATGTCTCCGCCGTGAAGCCCAAGGGTGCCTTCTACATGCTCGCCGATATCTCCAAGCTCGGCATGACCTCGACGAACTTCGCCGACCGCCTGCTCAGCAAGGCCAATGTCGCTGTCGTTCCCGGCATCGCCTTCGGTGATGACCGCGTTGTCCGCCTCAGCTATGCCACCGGCCTTGATGTCATCAAGCCGGGCCTCGATCGCTTCGAGGACTTCTGCAAGACCCTCTAAGAGGTTTCTCACCATGACTTCCCGGAAGGCCGTCCGCCCAAAAGCGGACGGCCTTTCTGTTTATCTCAAGGAGCGCCGCAAGCTCGTCGAGCGTGCGCTGGCCCGATGCCTGCCCGCCGCCACAGTCCGTCCAGCGACCATCCACCGGGCGATGCGCTACAGCCTGCTGGCCGGAGGAAAGCGCCTCCGCCCGATCCTGACCCTCGCCGCTGCCGAAGCATGCGGCACCAAGGATGTGGCCAACATCCTCCCGGCTGCTTGTGCAGTGGAGCTGATCCACACGTACTCGCTCGTCCATGACGATCTCCCCTGCATGGATGACGATGATCTGCGACGGGGCCGCCCGACCTCGCACAAGGTCTTCGGCGAAGGGATCGCTGTCCTTGCCGGTGATGCCCTGCTGACACGCGCCTTTGGACTGCTGTCCACGGTGAAGCCGGCGAAACGCTATCCGCTTTCCCACCTTCTGTCAGAGACCGAGGCGGCGGCGGGCAGCCTGCAGCTGATCGCAGGACAGGTCGCCGATCTCGAGGCCGAGGGAAAGAATCTCTCGATCCGCGATGTTCGCTTCATCCATGAGCGCAAGACGGCAGCCATGATCGTCCTCTCCCTGCGACTCGGCGCCATGATTGCCGGAGCGACACCCCGACAACTCAAAGCCCTCACGGACTTTGGCTCTTCACTAGGCCTCGCATTCCAGATTCTCGACGACATCCTCGACGTCACGGCGACCAGCGAGCAACTCGGCAAGAGTGCCGGAAAGGATCTCAAAGCAGCCAAAGCCACCTACCCCGCCGTGATCGGACTCGAGGCTGCACGCAAGGAAGCGGAGATGCAGACACGGAAAGCACTCCGCGCCCTCGATGTACTGGGAAGTCGCGGAGTCCGACTCCGCGAGATCGCGGAGTCTCTTCTCAAACGACAAGGCTGAGCGTAATGCATACGCCTATCATCCATCCATCGAAAGCTGGCGGAGCCGACATGGATCGGGGATGATTGCCAATCCCTTTCACCATGGCTTTCACCGATAAATTTTTCCGCAAGCTGGTCCTCGATGCCTTTTCCCGGGCGCGACGTGGGGAACTCAAGGTCACGATGCCGGGAGGATCACGCCGCCTCTTCGGTGGGTTGGGGAAGGAGCTGCATGCTGAACTGACGGTCCGCGATGAGAACTTCTACCGGCGCTGCGTCCTTTTTGGCCCGATTGGCTTCGCGGAATCGTATCTCGCGGGAGAATGGGAGACCGACGACCTGACTCGCACCCTCGCCTGGTTCATCCTCAACGGCGATTACCTCTCCGGTATCCGGACCCGCGATAACAAGGGACAAGGGCTCTTTGATCTGCTGGGCACTCTCAACCGGATCACGCACTCGCTCCGTCCCAACAGCAAGACCAAGAGCCGCGACAACATCAGCGAGCACTACGATCTCGGGAACGATTTCTTCAAACTCTGGCTCGACCCGACGATGACCTATTCATCGGCCTTTTACGACCAGCCGGATCTCACCCTTGAGGAGGCTCAGCGCAGGAAGTGGGAGCGCCTCTGCGAGAAGATGCAGATCGGTGCCCATGACATGGTGCTGGAGATCGGGTGCGGCTGGGGCGGGTTCGCCATCCACGCGGCAAAGACCCGTGGCTGCCGCGTCACGGCCGCCACCATCAGCCAGGAACAGTTCCGCGAGGCCGCTGCGCGCGTCGAGGCGGCTGGCGTCGGCCATCTGGTCGAGGTGGTCTTCTGCGACTACCGCGATCTCGCTGGGCGATTCGACAAGATCGTCTCGATCGAGATGCTCGAGGCGGTCGGCGAACGCTATGCAGAGACCTTCTTTGGAAAAGTTGCCGACCTACTCGCCCCGCGTGGCCTGCTCGGCCTGCAGATGATCCTCTGCCCCGATAACCAATACCCGATCCTTCGCGACGGGGTGGACTTCATCCAGAAGCACATCTTCCCGGGATCCCTCCTGATGTCGAACCGCCGCATCACCGAGGCGATGAACGCGACAGGTGATCTAAACCTCCTCGATTACGAGGACATGACGCCTTACTACGCACGCACGCTGCTGGAGTGGCGCAAAAACTTCCTCGCCGTGCTACCGAAGGTGCGCGCGCTCGGGTACGACCCCGCCTTCATCCGCAAGTGGCTCTACTACCTCTGCTACTGCGAGGCGGGCTTTGGCACCCGTCACATCTCCGTGGCACAGGCCGTCTACACCCGGCCGGACAATCTCGACCTGCACTCCCCGGCCTATGATCTGGGCCATCACAGGGAAATCAGGGAGAAGCCGGTCGCGACCTCATCCCGCCCTGCATGAGTTCTCTCACGCTGCTGGCAATCGCCCTCGGGCTTTCCAGCCTGCTGATGCTCGGGGTCTGGGTCGTGGCGATGCGGATCCGCAACGCCGGGATCGTCGATATCGCCTGGGCGCTCGGCTTCGCACCGCTCGCCCTTCTCTACCGGGTTTTCGCCGACGGGGAACCGGTGCGCCAGAATCTCGTGACGCTGATGGTCGTTCTATGGAGCCTGCGACTGGGCCTGCATCTCTGGAAGCGGGTGATGGGCCATCACCCCGTCGAGGATGGGCGCTATGCGGAGATGCGGCGCGCGGTCGCGGGTCGGGAGGGAATGGCCTTCTTCTGGTTCTTCCAGGCGCAGGCGGTGCTACTGGTGCTCCTGAGCCTGCCCTGCCTCCTCATCAACGCCGACCCGCGGGTGCATCTCGGCGTTACGGATTTCCTCGGTCTCCTAATTTGGATCGTGGCCCTTGGCGGCGAGAGCCTGGCCGACCGTCAACTCGCGGCCTTCAAGGCTGATCCCGCGAACCGCGGGAAGGTCTGCGATGCAGGTCTCTGGCGACTCTCCCGGCATCCGAATTACTTCTTCGAGTGGTTGATCTGGATCGCCCTCTTCGTAATGGCGCTCCCGGCCCCATGGGGTGTTTTGACTGTTTTTGCTCCGACTCTCATGCTTTTCCTCCTGCTCAAGGTCACCGGAATCCCCTACACCGAGCAGCAGTCCGTCCGCTCCAAGGGCGACGCCTATCGTCGTTATCAGCAAACCACCCCGGCTTTCTTTCCCTGGTTTCCAAAAACAGACTCCACGCATCCTACTGACCCTTCATGAGCCTCCTCGATTCCCTTCTCGCCACCGGACTTGTCCCCGATTTCCTCATCCGCCAGGGGATCCGCCACCTGCTGGCTAAAAAGCTTCAGGAAGAGGCTCGGGGCTCCATTGAGGAACGGGCCAAACGGTTTGCCGATTTCCGGGCTGATCTCGATGCCTCGCCGATCGCGGTGAATACTGCCGATGCCAACGAACAGCACTACCAGGTACCGACCGAGTTTTATCTCAATGCGCTCGGGCCACGATTGAAATACAGCAGCGGCTACTGGCCCTCGGCAAAGACGACCTTCCTGGAATCAGAAGAAGCCATGCTAGCACTGACCTGCGAAAGGGCGGAGCTCAAGGATGGACAAAAGATCCTGGAGCTCGGCTGCGGTTGGGGATCCCTCACCTTCTGGATGGCAGAGCATTATCCGAATGCTTCGATCACCGCCGTCTCCAACTCCTACACCCAGCGACTTCACCTCGAATCCGAGGCACACCGCCGCGAGCTCTACAATGTGCGCGTCATCACGGCGGACATGAATTCCTTCGCCCCTCCCGAGCCGGGCACCTACGACCGTGTCGTCTCGGTCGAGATGTTCGAGCACATGAAGAACTATCGCGAACTCATGAAGCGGATCGCCGGATGGCTCAGTCCGGAAGGAAAACTCTTCGTCCACATCTTTACCCATCGTGAATTTGCCTACCACTTTGAGGGGAAGGATCCCTCCGACTGGATCACCCGCTATTTCTTCTCGGGCGGCACGATGCCCTCGCACGACCTTCTGCTCTACTATCAGGACGATCTTCGGATCGAGCGGGATTGGAAGGTGAGCGGCACCCACTACGCCCGAACTTCCGAGGCATGGCTCCAGACGATGGATGCCAACCGACAGATCATCACCCCGATCCTGGAAAAGACGTACGGACGCGAGAACGCCGACAAGTGGAGGGCCTACTGGCGGATCTTCTTCATGTCGTGTGCCGAGCTCTGGGGCTACCGTGACGGTGAGGAGTGGATCGTCTCGCACTACCTCTTCAGGAAATAGGAGGATCGGCGGATTAATCTGGAAAACAGGAAGTCAGGAATCTAGCAAGAAGGGCTCCTCGGCTAGACCTCGGCCCTAACAGCCTCTTTCATTTCCCATGCCCCGCATCCTTATCCTGACCGCCAGCTTCGGCGAGGGACATAACACAGCCGCGCGCTGCATCGCTGAGGCCCTGCGCGAGAACGAGGGCGTCGAGGTTCGCACCGCAGATGTCTATCTGGAAACGGTGCCCCGATTCACCAAGGTGCTGCAGGCGGGCTACGGGCTCGCCATAAACAAGTATCCCTTCATCTGGAGCGCGATCTTTAACTTCCTCGATCAGCCGGGAAAGCTCGAGGCGACCCTGCCATTTGCCGGAAATCTCCGCGAGGCAGTCCGCCGGATCGTGGATGAATTCCGGCCCGACGTCATCGTCTCCACGTATCCGCTCTACGCCTACCTGCTACGGGAACTCCGTAAGCGCGGGCACTCCGCATCGGCCGTGCCGCTCTACACGATCGTCACAGACTCGACCGCCATCAATTCCTCCTGGTACCGCGCCGGCAGCGAATGCTTTGTCGTAGCCGACGAGGAGACGTCGGCCGTTCTACACAAGGGAGGCGTCGAGGAGAAGTTCCTGAAAACACTGGGGTTCCCCGTCGCCCCGCGCCTTGCCTCGCTCAAGCCGCTGGAGCCAGTGATTCACGGGGCGAAGAGAATTCTCTTTCTCCCCTCCTCAAGGGTGGCCCACACCATCTCGGTGATCAGAGAACTGCAGAAACTTCCCGGCACGGAAATCACCATCGTCACCGGTCGGCTCACGGCCTTGCATGCTTCACTCCAGGCTTCGGGGGTGATCGACGGCGTCCGCACACACCTCATCGGCTGGACCGATAAGATCCCCGAGCTTCTCTGCTCTCATCACCTCTACATCGGAAAGGCTGGAGGCGCAATCGTGCACGAGGCGATGGCCGCTCGTTGCCCGATTCTCGTGAGTCATGTTGTTCCAGGTCAGGAAGAAGGAAATATCGAGCTCCTCGAGCGTCACGATATCGGGTGTCTTGCTGCCCATTATCCAGCTGCTCTGGCGGCCTCCGTCGAGGAGGTCTTTGCATCGAATTCAGCGACTTGGAAGCGATGGAAAGCCAACTTGGGAGCGATTTCCAAACCGGCTGCCAGCCGTAATATCGCGGCGGCCGTTCTCGAGACGGCCCGGGGAAAATCCGCCTAGTGTTCCCTTACTGGGAAACCCCTGCTGGACGACCGATTAACTGCGCAAAGTAGAGATCGTTGTTCCAGGTGGTGACGGCAATACCTCCCACAGGCTGCCATCCTTTGGAGAGATGGTACTGCAGAGCGTCGTTGAAGGGCTGTTTGAAGCCCGAGATCACCTTGTATTCGGCATAGGCAGCGGCTGCCTGCTGTACGCCTGATGGAGTCTGTGGTGCAGCGCTGAGGGTGGCTGCGGTTGCCGTAACGAGAAGCAAGATGCCGATGATGGAGCGGAGGGAAATGTTCATGGGACCGTTTTCAGAATAGATCGGGATAGCGTGTTCGGGCCAGTCCCGTCGTGCGGGCGTAGATCTCCGCGGCACGCTCGCCCGAGAGAGCATGGGCGACGACTTGGCGGCAGGCCTCCATGTCGAGACTTCGGATCGCCTTCTTGATACGCGGCACCATGGCGGCCCCGGTGCTCAACTCATCGATGCCCAGACCTAGCAGGAGAGGAGTGAACTCCAGATCGCCCGCAAGCTCGCCACAGACGCCAACCCAGATACCGGCCTCATGCGCGGCATCGACGACGCTTTTGAGGATCCGGACAACGGCGGGGTTGGCGGGATCGTGCAGGTGGGCGATCCGCTCGTTGCCACGGTCCACCGCCATCAGCATCAGGTACTGCAGCAGGTCGTTGGTTCCGATGCTGAAGAACTTCACCTCCCGCGCCAGCATCCCCGCCATGATCGCGGCACTCGGCACCTCGATCATCAGGCCAAGTTCGACATCCTCCCGGAACGGCTTGGCGGAGGCGCGTAGTTCAGCGACAGCCTCAGCCACAAGGGCCTTGGCATGAAGGAGTTCCTCCAGACCCGAGATCATCGGGAACATCATCTTGATGTTCCCATGAATCGCAGCACGAAGGATCGCGCGGAGCTGGGTCTTGAAAATTTCGGGGTTTCTTAAACAGAAACGGATCGCACGGCAGCCGAGAAAGGGATTCTCCTCGTGGCCCAGATCGAGGCAGTCGGTGGGCTTATCACCGCCGATATCGAGCGTGCGGATGATCACGGGGTGGGGTGCCACGCGCTCAGCCACCTGCCGGTAGACGGAGTACTGCTCTTCCTCGTCAGGCGGCACGGTGCGGTTGAAATAAAGAAACTCCGTGCGGTAGAGTCCGATCCCCTCGGCACCGCTTGCCGCGACCTCGTCCAGTTCCTCGGGAATCTCAATATTGGCGGCCAGCGTGATACGGCGTCCGTCCCATGTCACCGGATCCAGTTCCCTTAGATCCTCCAGCCCTTCCTCGACGTGTTCCTTCTGCTCGGCGAGCGACTGATAGGTGGCCCGGGTCCCGGGAGAGGGATTGAGGTAGATCTTACCGCTGTAGCCGTCCATCAGGATGGTGCACCCGTTCTCCAGACGTGACGTGATGTTCTCCAAACCGACGATGGCAGGAATGCCCAGGGCACGGGCCATGATGGCGGTATGGGAGGTCTTGCTCCCTTTCTCGGTGACAAATCCGGCGACATTGTCGCGGTTGAGCGTCGCCGTGTCGGAAGGTGTCAATTCGTCGGCCACGATGATATGGCTGCGATCGTGCCCGCCCAGACGCTGGCCGGATTTGCCCAGCAGATGGCGCAGCACGCGGCGAGTCACATCCTCGAGGTCGATTGCCCTCTCCCGGAGGTAGGGATCATCGATCGAGGCGAGCGTCCGGATGAATTTTTGGGAGACCGAGTGAAAGACGAATTCGGCATTGTGGCGTTCCTTGCGAATCAGCCTGAAGACCTCCTCGATCAGACTGGGATCCTCAAGCACCAGCAGATGGGCGTCAAAAATCCCCGCATCTCCCGCAGCGGGCGACTGCGCAAGGCGTTCCTGAAGCGCCTTAAGTTCCCCCCTAGTTGCAAACAAAGATGCTTCAAAACGAGCAACTTCCGCATCCAATTCGCTCTCTTGGAGATCCCTAAATGGAAGGGTTTCGTCTTCCTGCTGATGGATCAGGACCTTCCCTTCCGCAATGCCGGGGGCCACCGCTATCCCACGAAAAACCTCCTCCTTCCCTTGAGAGGGGGAGGTTTGTTGCTCAGGGACTGTTCCGGGCTGAAAATCCACGGCTATGGGCTTACAGGAGCGCGCCCCCGCGGTCAAAGATGGAATCGTCCCCTCCGATGTGTGGTGATGGGCGATACCCGATTTTCGGTGCGCCATTTGCTTCACGAAAACTTGATAGCCTCACCCCATCAATTATCCTCACACGATGTCCGCCGATCCAACCGCTCTCTATTCCCGCAAGAATCCCTTTCACGCGAAGCTCAAGACGAACCGCAAGCTCACCAAGGAGGGCTCTGCCAAGGACACGCGTCACTTTGAGATTGTTCTCGAAGGATCCGGCCTCGCCTACGAGGTGGGCGATTCGCTTGGGGTTTTCCCCACGAATAGTCCCGCACTCGTCGAGGAGATCCTTGGCGTGCTGGGTTTCAACGGAGAGGAGCCGGTTGCCGATCCGAATGGCAACATGGTCACGATCCGCGAGGCGCTGACCTCCCACTATGTGATCACTCAAAAGGACAAGAAGCTCCTGGCCGCCATTGCCGAGAAGGATTCCTCCGCAGCCCACTTCGTCCCGATGACAACACCCGAGGGGAAGGCCGAGTTGGATGCCTACGTCTGGGGCCGTGAAGTCATCGACCCGCTCCTGGCCCATCCCGCTGCAAAGTTCACTCCGGATGAGTTCGTGAAGTGCCTGCGCAAGCTCCAGCCGCGCCTCTACTCGATCGCCTCCTCGCAGAAGGCGCACCCTTCCGAAGTTCATCTCACGGTGGCCGCAGTCCGCTACGAGAGCCATGGCCGCAAGCGGGAGGGCGTCTGCTCCACCTTCCTCGCCGACCGTGCAGAGACGGTTCCCGTCTTCGTCCACACCGCAAAGCATTTCCGCGTTCCCGAGGATCTCTCGACCCACGTGATCATGGTCGGGCCTGGTACCGGCATCGCCCCGTTCATGGCCTTCCTGCAGGAGCGCAAAGTCTCCGGCGCGACTGGAAAGAACTGGCTCTTCTTCGGCGACCAGAAGGCAGCCACCGACTTCCTCTACCGGGAGGAACTCGAGTCCTGGCAGAACGAAGGGATCCTTCACAAACTCTCCACCGCCTTCTCCCGCGATCAGAGCGAGAAGATCTATGTCCAGCACCGCATGCTGGAGGCCGCCGAGGAACTCTTCGGATGGCTGGAGCAGGGTGCCTACTTCTACATCTGCGGCGATGCCTCGCGCATGGCCAAGGATGTCGACACGGCACTGCATCAAGTCGTCGAGAAGGCCGGAGGCAAATCCCCGGAAGATGCGGCGGCCTACGTCGAGGAGCTCAAGAAATCGAAGCGCTACCGCAAGGACGTTTACTAGGAGCAGCCCCGCTCCTCTTGGTCCATCGGACTTCTTTCAGCTATTTTTTCGATCCCTTTCATCCCTGTGAGTAAATCACCCACTCGCCGCGTTCACTTTCTTGGGATCTGCGGCACGGCAATGGGGGCAGTCGCAGCCGGCATGAAAGAGCAAGGGTGGGTAGTCACCGGCTCCGACAATCAGGCCTTCCCGCCGATGAGCGACTTCCTCGCCTCGCGAGGGATCGAGGTCTTCTCTGGATTTTGTCCAGAGAACCTTCCCGAAGAGGAGGCTCTCATCGTTGTCGGCAACGCCATCTCAAGGGGAAATCCCGAGGTAGAGGCCGTCCTCAACCGGAAGCTCAACTATGCCTCCCTCCCCGAGGTGCTTCGCGCGCATTTCCTACGGGGCCGCCACAACATTGTTGTCACAGGCACCCACGGGAAGACCACGACGACCTCGATGACCGCCTGGATCCTCGAGCATGCCGGAAAAAATCCCTCGTACCTGATCGGCGGCATTCCGGCCAACCTTGGTCAGGGTGCCTGCCTGCGCGACGAGAAGAGTTCGCGCCACTTCGTGATCGAGGGAGACGAATACGACACAGCCTTCTTCGACAAGCGCTCCAAGTTCCTTCATTACCTGCCGGAACTTGTCGTGGTGAACAACGTCGAGTTCGACCACGCCGACATCTTTGAGAACCTCGATGCAATCAAGCTGAGCTTCCGCAGACTCCTCAATGTCGTGCCGACCGAAGGAATGGTTCTGGTGAATGCCGATGATCCGAACTGCCTCGACGTGGCCCGCAGCTGCCATGCCCCCATCGTCGAGGTCGGCTTCTCGGAGAATGCTGGCAACCGGATCCTGAATCCGTGGCAGAAGGAAGGCCGCAGCGGCTTCACCCTCTTTGGCGAGGAGTTCGAGATTCCGATGTCGGGCGAGTTCAATATCCGCAACGCGGCCATGGCCGTCTCCGCAGCTCATTTTTATGGGGTCCCCACGGCAGCGATTCGTGAAGCTCTCCTTCAGTTCCGCGGCATCAAGCGCCGCCAGGAAGTCCGTGGTGTGGTCGGCGGGATCACGATTATCGATGACTTCGGCCATCACCCCACGGCCATACGCCAGACCCTGGAAGGGCTGACCAAGCACTATGTCGGAGCCCGCCTCTGGGCCCTCTTCGAGCCGCGCTCCAACACGACACGCCGCGCCGTCTTCCAGGAGGAGTTTCCAAAGGCCTTCGCCGCCGCGCATGGTGTCGTCATCGGAGAGGTGAACCGCGCCGCCGAACTTGCCCCCGGGGAGAGCCTGGATGCGTCGCGGCTCGTCGCCGATCTCGTGAAGGCCGGCAAGCCCTCCTTCCACGAGCCCTCGGCCGACAGGATCATTGAGCAGCTACGGCCGCAGCTTCAGCCCGGCGATGTCCTCGTGGTGCTTAGCAACGGGGCTTTTGACGGCCTTCATGCCAAGTTGCTCACCGCCCTTGCCTGACCTTTCCAATGGCGGATCTTTACCGTCTCGAAATCAAGGCGGCCCCCAATGCACCCAAGAGCGAGGTGGTCGGCTGGCTCGGTGATGCGCTGAAGGTCAAGGTTCACGCTCCGCCGGAGGAGTGAAAAGCCAATGCTGAACTCTGTGCTTTCCTTGCCAAGATCCTCGGCCTCCAAAAGAGTGCGGTTCGCCTTGGACGAGGGGCCTCATCTCGTAGCAAGGTGATTGAGATCGAAGGGATGAGCCTGGAGCAGGTTATGGAGAGGCTTCCTTCAAAGCCCTAGTTATTCACAGGGGTAGTTCTTGGGGCAAAAAGCCTGCCTCACCTGCAACCCCTGTGTTTACCGAATGTGACGGAACTGTCACTTGGTTTGAGCCTTATCGGAGCTTGGACAGAGTCTGTTCCACGGCCAGACCCCTTTTATTCCAAGTAGGAAGCAACCATCTTCAATTATCAAAAGATATGTTCCACGCCGCATGAACCGTGGAATCCCCCGCTTTTTCACACATTTTATTCACAAACCATCCACGAACCCTTGTGGATTCCTATCGCTCAGGACAAACGCTCGTTTCGACTGCCACAGACCGGGCAATCAATCAGGTCCGCGGAGGAGGTATCCGTATAGCGCGAGGCACAGATCCTACAAAAGACCCGGGTACGGGCGGCACGATTTTCCTGACGGCGGCGAATCCACTCGTAACCGAGCCAGAGGATGAGAACGCCTGCCAGAAAAAGGGCCAGATAGATCGCCACGAACAAGGGAAACGAGATCGAAATCATGGCTTGGCCGGAGAAGGAGAGGGAGTCGATGGAGAGTTTTGCCAAACAATCAGGGCGCGGCCCCACGCGATCCCGTCGGCGGTGTTGAAGCGCCGCGCGAGGATCCAGACACGGCCCGATTCATCGGCCTCGGGATTCCCGCTTGGTTCCGTCAGAACGCAGGAAATGGGAATTCCCTCGGGACTGACTGCCACCTGATAGGCCGAGGGTCGGGAGATCGTGACGCCCCACGGTAACAAGGGGGGAGTTGTTGACCCCCCATCGGACTCCCTGAGATTGGCGAGACTATCCAACCAGCTCACAAGAGTGACATGCGGAGTAGGTGGGGGGATGGCAATCGGAACCGGAGCCATCGCCATCGGGGCAGGACGCAGCGCTTCACCTGCCAACGGAAGATCCGGAGGCCCGGATACGGGCTCTTCCACGCTCGGCAAGGGGCGGAGTGGTGGAGGAGGATCCTCATAACTCGGCCGGTATCGTAGTGGGGGTGGTGCCGGCACCGCCCTCTCGGTGGCCCGGAGCGGTGAGAAAACCGAGGGGTCATGCGCCTCCAGCCAAGGGGCGATTTTGCGGGCAACGGGCGAATCGGGCGGCAGAAAATAAAATCGCGGCTGGGGAGGCGCTTTCTCCTCCGGCACTCCGTAATGAATTGAGAAAAGAACGATTACGACTGCCTGGATCAACCCGGCCACAACGATAAAGAAAGGGAGCGCAAGGCGGGGCGCCCTCCGGATGGGCCACTCAAAAAGCAATTGGGCCAGTTCCCCGAGTTCACGCGGCGTGGGGGGATGCCGGGGGAGACGGGGAAGCTGAGCTGTCATGATCCTCCGGCACCGCTGGCCAGAACGACCGAATACCCGGAATTGGCTCCGATCGTCATGATCTTCATCAGCAGATCATAGGGAGCGAGTCGGTCGGCGCGAATGATCAGGCTTCCTGCATGACGCCCCTTGTTCAATTCCTCGCGAAGTTCCTCGGGGGTGACGACTTTCTGATCGAAGTAAATCTGCGGCAGGGGAGCCCCGGTCACGCTGACGACACGGGGATCATGCTGGGGCAAAAGCAGAAACGGCGACTCCGGGATCTTCAGCTCGATGCCGGGCTGCAGGGTGAAGTAGCCTCCCAGCAGCAGGAAAAAAACCAGACAGAGGAGGGCTCCCAGTGCCGGAGCCATCAGCAGGTGGGGCCCCTCCGCCCCCTTGCACCGGGGCAGCCTCATCAGGCCTCCTTTTCCGCGGTTCCCGCGGTGCCTTGGGGCCTTGCGTCGGAAAGAAGGTTCACGACCTCGATGCCGGCACGCTCCATGTCCTGGATGATGTCGTTGACCCGGGAGCTCAGATAGGCATGTCCGACCAGGGCAGGAATGGCAACCCCGAGACCGGCTGCTGCGTCGAGCAGGCTCTGGTAGACACCCCGAGAGAGTTCGGCAGCCGTGGCATACCCACCGTGCGAGGAGAGCACCAAGAAGGCGTCGAGCAGGCCCAGCACCGTTCCCAGCAATCCGATCAGGGGAGTCAGGTAGGCGAGCGTGGAGAGAATCGGGAGGTTGCGTTCCAGTGAGGGGATCTCGAGCAGAGCGGCATCGCGCGTGACAGAAAGGAGCACCTCGCGGCCTCCATGCGGATGGAGCAGGGCCGCCTGCAGAATACGGGCCACGGGGCCGGGTGCCGAAGAGGCCTCGCCCAGTGCCTCGTCAAGACGCCCATTGCGGATCTGCAGGGAGAGACCTCCCAGTAGTTCGCCGACGCGGATGGAAGCCTTGTGAAGGTACAGGAGCCGCTCCAAAAAGACACCGAGAGCGACGACACTACAGAGCAGGATAAGCCACATTAGAGGCCCTCCTTTTTGCAAAAGTTCCAGCATTCCCGGATCCTAAAGGGGCCTGACGATCATCCGAAAGGCAAAAGGTGCCAAGGAAGGCTGCATCCCTTTTTCGTTCATCATTTCGGGTTATTCCTTCATCCTTTCCGCTCCATGTCTTCCCCGCTCAGCGATACCCAGAGTCTGCCCGACGACCGCCGTATTCCCATCGACCGCGTCGGGGTGAAGGATCTGCGCTACCCGATCCGCGTCCGCGACCGGGATCACGAGGCCGAGCAGGCCACAATCGCCACGGTCCAGCTTACGGTCGACCTGCCTCACCACTTCAAGGGAACCCACATGAGCCGTTTCGTCGAGGCGCTCAATTCCCACGGCCCCGTTCTCCATGTCCGCAACATCCGCGATATTCTCGTTCAACTCACGGAGCGGCTCGAGAGCGATCAGGCCCATGTCGATTTCGAGTTCCCCTACTTCCTTGAGAAAAAGGCCCCGGTGACCGGCTCGCTCGGCCTGCTCGATTACACGGTGCGCTTCGCGGCGACCCTTTCCGGCGGCCCCAAGGGCAAGGTGGACTTCGTCGTGACTGTCATCGTGCCGGTCACGACCCTTTGCCCTTGCTCCAAGGCCATCAGCGAATCGGGCGCCCACAACCAGCGTGGTCATGTCACCTACTCGGTGCGCTGTGCCAAGCCGATGTGGATCGAGGAGATGATCCGGCTCGTCGAGGACTCCGCCAGCTGCGAGCTCTACAGCCTGCTCAAGCGACCCGATGAGAAACATGTCACCGAGCGGGCTTATGCCAATCCCGTCTTCGTCGAGGATCTCGTGCGCAACGTAGCCGAACTCTCGGAACGCGATCCCAACATCCTCTGGTACCGCGTCGAGGCGGAGAACTTCGAGTCGATCCACAACCACAACGCCTACGCCCTCATCGAGCGCAAGTCCCACCGCGACCCGGCTTCCTAGGCGCAGGCTTTTGGCGCTTTATGGCGCAAGCCGTGAAACAGTCCACGCTTCTCCTGTACGACTGTAGACAAGGCGATCGTGGAGACGATCCTCGCCACCCTGCCAGAACTCGATCCGATCCGGCACGACCCGGTAACCACCCCACCCCTCAGGCTTGGGAATTTCGCCCGAAGCGAACCTCTCCTTGAGCTCGTAATATTTGGCGCGGAGCACTTCACGGGAAGAGATAATGCTACTCTGCTCGGAAACCCATGCCCCGAGACGACTCCCGTGGGGGCGACTGAGGAAATAGGCGAGCGACTCGGCCGCTGAGATTTTCTCAACACGCCCGGAGATCTCAACCTGACGAGCGAGTGCCACCCAGGGAAAGAGAAGAGAAGCCGAGGGATTCTCCGTGATCTGGCCGGCCTTGCGGCTGCCGTAATTGGTGAAGAAGACAAATCCCTTTGCATCATAGGCCTTCAGCAAGACCGTTCGGAGGGAAACGCGACCGTCGGCCCCGGCCGTACCAAGCGTCATGGCATTGGGCTCCGGGATGCCAGACTCGCGGGCCTCACCGAACCATTTCCTAAACTGTGCTACCGGATCGGGATCAAGGTCCGATTCCAGCAGTGGGTGCCCGGCATAGTGCTCGCGCAGATGGTGAAGTTCCTCGCCGGTGGACATGAGTGAATGATGAAGGATGAATTATGAATTATGAAGGATGAACAATGGGCGGGATTCATGATCGTATTGTCGGTGGCCTGGTGGGGCTACTACTTGGCCGCAACGTCCCATCCGACGATGCCAAAGAACACTAGGGACCGCACCTGAGATGATAGATCCTCTATTTGCACTTCTTTCGCGTTATTGCCTTACAACCTGAAGTCTAAACCGCTTCAAGAAGACAGTCTTTTGGCTTTGTACTCCGGGGCCCCAACGGAAAGACTCTTTCCCCTGTGACGACCTCGCTTTCACCCTCCGTTCCGGCGTTGCCGGGAGGACGGGAACGCTTTCTGAATGCCTGCCGATGTCTGCCCGTCGATAAGACCCCGATCTGGCTCATGCGGCAGGCGGGTCGCTCCCTGCCCGAATACCGCGCCCTCAAAGAGAAGCATTCCTTCCTTGAACTCGCCCGCACGCCGGAGCTCGCGACCGAGGTGACGCTCCAGCCGATTCGCCGGTTCGGCTTCGACGCGGCGGTGCTCTTCAGCGACATCCTTGTGGTACCCGAGGCCATGGGCCAGCCCTACACCTTCCGGGATAGCGGGGGGATCGAGATGAAGTTCACGATCGGATCTGCTGCCGACATCAGACATCTCCAGATGGAGGGAGCCGTTGAGCGGCTCGACTATGTCGCGAAGGCCCT
>RFPR01000011.1 GCA_009928265.1 Pseudomonadota bacterium
TTAAAAAAGGATGGGCAGGAGTGGATTCGAACCACTGAAGGCGTAAGCCAGCGGATTTACAGTCCGCCCCGTTTGGCCACTTCGGTACCTACCCGTTTCCTTTTTTATCCGAGGATGAAGGGGTGAGAAGAATGCAATCTCCGCTCCCCAGCGTCCATCAGAAAGTGAGCTTTTGCGGTTTCCCGTTGTGTTTTTCCTCTTTGGGGTTTCTGTCCGGACCGGGGGATTCTATGCTCCGCCCATGAGCAAGGAGAACATCCAGGAACTGCCACCGAGCATTCCCGTGATGGTGCTTCCGGGGGTGACGCTTTTTCCGAACGCCCTGCTGCCGCTCCATATTTTCGAGCCGCGTTACCGCATGATGCTGGAGGAGGCGCTGGGCGCTTCCCGCATACTCGCCATGGCGATGCCGCGCGACGAGGAGGAGCGGGAGGTCGAGTCAATCGCCGGGGCGGGGCTCGTAAGGGCCTGCATCCGCAACGAGGATGGCACATCCAATCTCATCCTTCAGGGAATCTCGCGGGTCCGCTTCACCGGCTGGGACCAGAAGGAACCCCACCGTATCGCCCGCATCGAGCGGTTGCCCAGCACGGAAGGGGAACCGGTCGATCTCTCCGCGCAGGTCACGCGCCTGCACGCCCTCTGCTTGCGCTTCAAGGAGCAGGGCATTGATCTCCCTGCGCAGTTCGAGGCTTATCTGAACCAGATCACCGACATCGGGGTGATCACCGATCTGGTCGCCTCGACGCTCATCGCGGATTCCTCCGTCCGTCAGTCACTGCTGGAGGAGACCGAGATCCCTAGGCGTCTTGAGAAGCTTCTCGCGGGACTGAAACTCCAGCTCTCATGACGAAACGCTCCGGAAGCGACGATGGGGAAATGCTACTGGGCTTCGACATGGCGCCCGTTCTTCCCGGGAAAAAAAAGGCGCCATCGGTTCTCAAAGCGGTTTCTGTTGCTCAGGCCGAAGAGTTGCCACAGCCCTCGGTCTCGGATTCCCTGCCCCAGAACCCAACTCCTAGCTCCGAGCTCCAAACATCTAAAGATCCCGAAGTTTTCTCTGTTACTAGGCTTACGCGTTACATCGCGGATCTACTGGAGGAGGGCATCGGATCGGTCTGGGTCGAGGGGGAAATTTCCAATCTCCGCGTCCAGTCCTCGGGTCACTCCTATTTCACGCTTAAGGACGCCTCCTCTCAACTTTCCTGCGTGCTGTTCGCACGCACCGCATCCGGAATCGGCATCAGGCTGCGCGACGGTCAGCAGGTCCAGTTGCAGGGCAAGATCGGGGTCTACGAACCGCGAGGCCAATACCAGCTTATCGTCCGGCTCGTTCAGGAAAAGGGAGTCGGAATGCTTCAGGCCCGCTTCGAGGAACTGAAGCGCCGTCTCGATGCCGAGGGGCTCTTTGCTCCGGAGAGGAAGCGCCCCCTGCCGCGCTTCCCCGGACGGATCGGGGTGGTGACCTCGCCGACAGGCGCGGCGATTAGGGATTTCCTCAACGTGCTCCACCGCCGCCATCCGGGACTGCGCGTGGTGATCCATCCCGTCCGCGTCCAGGGAAAGGGTGCTGCTGCCGAGATCGCCGCCGCGATTTCGGAATTTTCAACCGGATCCGATGTCCTCGGTGCGGTCGACGTGGTTGTCGTGACTCGTGGCGGAGGAAGCATTGAGGATCTCTGGGAATTCAATGAGGAGGTCGTAGCCCGCGCGATCGCCTCCTGCTCCGTGCCTGTCGTTAGCGCTGTCGGTCATGAAATCGACTTCACGATCGCAGATTTTTCCGCCGATTTCCGTGCCCCCACGCCGAGTGCCGCCGCTGAGATCCTGGCCGCCGACGGCGGGGAACTTATGGAGCGCTGCCGTGCTCTTGCCGTCCGGATCGGGCGGGAAGCCGTGATCCATTGGGAGAGGCTTATCTCGCGGACCGACCTAGCCTTCTCGTCGACTCTATTCCGCGAACCGGCCCGCCGCATTGCCGAGATAGGCCAAACTCTCGATCGCGCGGAGGAGGATCTGGAAGGTGTGCTCGGTAATCGTCTGGATGTGATCAGGAACAGGCTCTCGACCTCGGAGATCCAGCTTTCCTCCTCTCGACCCGATCATCACATTGCCGTCATGCGCCAGCAGGTGATCGCTGTCACCGATCGAATGGAGAATCATCTTCACCGTTTGCGGGAACGCGAGGCAGGGCGACTTGCCCGCGTGGAGTCGGCGCTTTGGGCGCTGAGTCCCAAGGCGACGCTCCGGAGGGGATTTAGCATTACCCGCTCCGCAGGTGGCCGTGTGCTCACCTCGGCTTCTCAAGTGAACAAGGGCGACCAGATCTTCACACAACTCGCCGAGGGCGAGATTGAATCGAAGGTCAGAGACTAAAGGATCTCGCTGAGTAGGAAGGGGAGTAGCTCTGAAATTGGAATGCGGCGCTGCTCCATGGAGTCGCGTTCGCGCAGGGTGACCGTGTCCTTTTGGGAACCGTCACCTTCACCGAGGGTCTCGAAGTCGATCGTCACTCCAAAAGGCGTTCCGACCTCGTCCTGACGGCGGTAGCGGCGTCCGATGGCGGCGGTTTCGTCGTAGAAGACGCTCATGTGGGGACGCAGCAGAGCGACGATCTCCTTGGCCTTGGCCACAAGCTCGGGCTTGTTCTTGAGCAGCGGGAAGACGCCGACCTTCACGGGGGCGACACGGGGATGGAAGCGGAGCACGGTGCGGGTCTCGCTCTTGCCCTTCTCGTCGGTGACCTCCTCCTCGTCGTAGGCGCTGGCGAGAATCGCGAGCGCAAGGCGGTCGAGTCCAGCTGAGGGCTCGATGACATGGGGAATGTAGAGTCCCTTGAAGAGCTTTGCGCACTGGGCCTCGATCTCCTCGCGGGTGGTCTCGGGGCTGGTGCGTGAGGCGTAAGTCTCTTCGACAAAGGATTGCTTCTGCTCCTCACTCATCGCGTCGCTGGCGGCCTTGAGTTCCTCGTCAAAGTATTCGAGCTGCTTGCCAGAGTGGGTCTGGTGCTGGGTGAGGTCGAAGGAACCGCGGGCCGCGATGCCCTCGAGCTCGTCGGTGCCGAAGGGGAACCTGAAGAGGATGTCGACGCAAGCCCGGGCGTAGTGAGCGAGGTCGGCCTTGGACTGCCAGTAGTAGTCTAGGACATCGGTGCCAAGGCCGATCGAGTGGTAGTAGGCGGTGCGCTGAGCTACCCAGTAGCGGTGCCACATTTCCCAGCCCCAGTCGGGCTTGGGCTCCGAGAGGTCGGCCCCCTCGCTCCAGGCGGCAACCTTGCCGTGGATCAGCTTCACGGCTTCGTCCGGCTTGATGAAGAACTCGAGCTCCATCTGCTCGAACTCACGGGAGCGGAAGGTGAAGTTCTTCGGCGTGACCTCGTTGCGGAATGCCTTCCCGATCTGGCCGATGCCGAACGGTACCTTCACGCGGGAGGAGTCGCAGACGTTCTTGAACTGGGCAAAGATCGCCTGAGCCGTCTCGGGGCGCAGGTAGGCGATATCGTTCTCCGTGGCAGTCGGGCCGACGTAGGTACGAAGCATCAGGTTGAAAGGACGGGCCTCGTTGAGCAGTCCTCCAGTCTCGGGATGAAAATCGACCGATCTTTCGGCGACTTCGATTCGCTCCTCCCCGAGGAGTTCGATCTCGTCGGTCTTGCCGGCAGCGGCTCCCGCGTTCTGGGAGACAAGGAGGCGGACGCGTTTGCGGAAGCTCTCGATGTGCTCTCCTTCACGCATCAGGACGGTCAGTTCGCGGTCGAGAGCCCAACCGGAGGAAGCCTTTGCACCCTTGAAACGCATGACCGATCCCGACTGCGGTTCGACGTGGTCGGCGCGGACGCGTTTGTTGGAGAGGGTGCACTCGCGCATCATGTCGGCGAAGGTGTCGACGTGTCCGCTGGCCTTCCAGATGGCCGGATGCATGATGATCGTGGCGTCGAGGCCCACCACGTCGTCGCGCTCGCGGGTCATGGCGCGCCACCAGGTATCGCGGATGTTACGCTTCAGTTCGGCACCGAGCGGGCCGTAGTCCCAGAAGCCGCCGATGCCGCCGTAGATCTCCGAGGACTGGTAGATGATGCCACGCCTCTTGCAGAGGCTCACGAGCTTTTCCATACGGGTGTCGTTGGCGGGCGGTTTGGACATAGGAAAGAAGAGTTTAGACTGAATGCTTTGGGACTATGAGATGAAAAACAACGGGTGCCGGAAACGATGGCAAGGCTAACAGCCTGACAGGTTTCAGAACGACTCGCCGTTCAGTGTGACGCCGCCCGATTTGATCCAGATCACGCTACCGGGGATCGTATCACCGCCATGTTTCCGGTCGGAGACCACGTCGTAAGGGGCGAGCAAGGTGCCGGCTTTCAGCGCGTCGCGGATGTCGCGGCGCAGGTGGTAGGAGTCGAGTGTCTCCGCCGAGGGATCGAGTTGAAGTTCGCTTAGGCGGATCCGAGTGGCTCCGATGCCACCCGGGGGAGGGGTTCCCGGCGAGAGGAGTTCGTAATGGAAGAGGGCATGTTTGCCGGCGGATTCCCCGGAGAGTGCTTTCGCCACGAGGATCGTGAATCCGTCGACCCTGCTGATCCAGCCATCATACTCCCCGGTAAGGGAGGCGCCACGTGTGAGGGTGATCCTGTAATGGCTCGCAGATGAGGGGGCGACGACGACGTGATAGTCGCGGCCTGACTTGTCCTTGGCGTCCCATTGGCCCACAAGCCAAGTATCGATGTTTTGGGAGGGGCCTGAGGGGGGATTGTCGTAGAGACACCCCGAAAGCAGGAGGACGGCTCCCAGAAGCAGGGTTGAGGCGAGAATCCGGAGTCGGTTCATGAAAATGGTCGGTGCCGCGTCGCGGTCGGCGGCGTTAGATTTTTGTTCCCGGTGGAATCACCGAGTTCTTGGGGATTACCACGATGCCGTCACGGATGTAATAGCCGGGACCCTCGGAATTGGCGTCCTTCTCGTGGGGAGTGATCACCACGCCGTCGCCGATGCGGGCATTCTTGTCGATGATCGCATCCTCGATCACGCAGTCGCGGCCGATGCCGATCGGTATCTCGCCGGGAGGAGTGCCTCCCTTGTCGCTTTCGTAGTAATCGGCACCCATCACGATGACGTTGCGAAGGCGGGCGCCGGGATGGATCAGGCTGCGGATACCGACGATGCACCGGTCGAGTTTGGCCGAACGGATCTGGCATCCGTCCGAAATCATGGCCCCATTGACCACGGTGTCCTGAACGACGCTTGCCGGAAGGAAACGCGACTGTGTGTAGATCGGCGCGCCGGGCGCGTAGAAGCTGTATACCGGCTGAGGGTCACAGAGGTTGAGGTTGGCGTCGAAGAACGAGCGGATCGTCCCGATATCCTCCCAGTAGCCGCGGAAGATGTGGGCCTGCACGTTGCGGGAGCCGATGGCGGCGGGGATGATGTGCTTGCCGAAGTCCTCGAGATCGTTGTCGAGGCACTCGGCGAGGACCTGGCGGTTGAAGATATAGATCCCCATGTTGGCCAGGTAGAGCTCCTGCTGGTCCCATTCTTCCAGCTCACGGAGAAGTTCGGGCTTCATCCGCAGCTCCCCGAGAAGGGCGGGATCCTTGGGCTTTTCCACGAAACGTGTGATCCGGCGGGTGGCATCGGTCTCCATGATGCCAAAGCCGGTGGCCGCATCCCGGTTCACCGGAATGCAGGCGATGGTGAGCTCCGCACCGCCCTGAATGTGCTGCTGAAGCAGATCCCGATAATCCATGCGGTAAAGCTGATCGCCCGAGAGGATAATGAAGTACTCATGGGTACCCTCAAGGAAGGTGCGAAGGTTCTGACGCACGGCGTCCGCAGTTCCCTGATACCAAGTGGAACCTTCCGGTGTTTGCTGGGCCGCCAGAATCTCGACGAAACTGGGACTAAAGTTGTCGAACTTGTAGCTCGCGTTGATATGACGGTGAAGCGAGGTGCTATTGAACTGCGTCAGCACATAGATGCCGCGGATGCCGGAGTTCAGGCAGTTGCTGATGGGCACGTCGACCAGGCGATATTTTCCACCGATCGGGACGGCGGGTTTGGCTCGGTCCTTGGTGAGGGGAAAAAGCCGGGTTCCAGCACCTCCGCCCATGATGATAGCGAGGGTGCGGGCAGCCGGCGCGAGGACGTGTTTGATGGACATGATCCGGAAGGGGTTCAGATCTTGTATCTTGCGGAGGCTCTCAGCGTTTGTCAGTCTCTTTCATCCTAGGATAACTACCCTTAAACAGGGTAGTGGACTCCTCGGGCAACCCATCGAATATCATGTGCGGAATCGTAGGCTATGTCGGACGTGCCGAGGCGGCACCCATTCTTCTGGAAGGGCTGAGACGCCTTGAATACCGAGGCTATGACTCGGCCGGTGTGGCCACCCTGGAGGAAGGATGCGTTTCCGTCCGTAAGGAGGTGGGCCGGATCGACGATCTGAAGAAGGCAATTGGCTCCCACCCCATCGGGGGCACCACCGGCATCAGTCACACGCGCTGGGCTACTCATGGCAAGGTAACCCGGGAGAACGCCCATCCCCACTTCGACCGCTCCGGTAAACTGGCCCTCGTCCACAACGGCGTCATCGAGAATTATGCCTCACTCCGTGCCCAACTCGAGGAGGAGGGGCACATCTTCCAGTCCCAGACCGACACCGAGGTCCTTGCTCACCTTGTGGGACGCGCCTTCGACCGCTCGTCTGAGCGCACCCAGGGAGCACTGGTGGCTGCTGTTCGCGACGCACTTCGCCAGGTCACCGGGACCTACGGAATCGGCGTGGTTCATGCGGAGTTTCCCGGGCTGATCATCGGCGCCCGCCGTGGCAGCCCTCTTGTGCTCGGTATCGGTAAGGGTGAGCACTTCCTGGCAAGTGATGTAAGCGCGATCGTCTCCCATACTCGGGACGTGGTTTACCTCAACGACTACGAGATCGCCGCCATCACTGAGGATGGTTTCACCCTCTCGACGGTCGAGGGCCTGGGTGCCGACTACAACGTCACCACGGTCGATATGACTGATGAGGACGTTGGCAAGGGTGATTATACCCACTTCATGCTCAAGGAGATCCACGAGCAGGTCCGGAGTGTGACTGACGCCATGCGCGGACGTCTCTCCCATGAGGAGGCCACCGCCAAGCTCGGCGGCCTGAACATGACCAACGCCGAGCTCCGTTCCGTGGAGCGCATCGTCCTGACCGGATGCGGCACGGCACTCCACGCCGCGATGGTTGGCGAGTATCTGATCGAACATCTGGCCCAGGTTCCGACCGAGTGCGAGTTCGCCAGCGAATTCCGCTACCGCAACCTGCCGATGACCAAGGACACGCTGGTCTTCGTGATGAGCCAAAGCGGCGAGACGGCCGACACCCTGGCAGCCCTCCGCGAGAGTAAGCGCAAGGGCCACCGTACCCTCGGCATCTGCAACAACGTCGCTAGCACCATCGCCCGTGAGAGCGACGGAGGCGTCTACATGCATGCTGGCCCCGAGATCGGGGTGGCAGCCACGAAGTCCTTCACCTCTCAGGTGACCGTGCTCGCGCTGATCGCCCTGCTGCTGGGCCGTATCCGCAACCTCTCCAGCGCCGCCGGAAGCCGGATCATCTCCGAAATGGAGACCCTTCCCGACCTGATCGCCAAGGTGCTGGCCAAGGAAGAGGAAATTGCCGCGGTGGCCCGCCGCTACGCCCAGGCCAAGGTGATGCTCTTCATGGGCCGCCAACTGAACTATCCTGTCGCCCTCGAGGGTGCCCTCAAGCTCAAGGAGATCAGCTACATCGCCGCCAGCGGCTACCCCAGTGCCGAACTCAAGCACGGTGTCATCGCCTTGGTCAATGCCGAGACCCCCTCGGTCTTCATCGCCCCCGATGACGCTGTCTTTCACAAGAACCTCAGCAACATCGAGGAAGTGAAGGCACGCGGCGGTCCAGTCATCGCGATCGGCACCGAGGGTAAAGGCGGTGAGCTCTCGCTCATCTGCGACGACGTCATCCTGATCCCGCAGGCCCCCGAGATCCTGACACCGATCCTGACCTCGATCGTCCTCCAGATCTTCGCCTACCACATCGCCGTCGAACTCGGCTGCGACGTGGACAAGCCGCGCAATCTGGCCAAGAGCGTCACCGTCGAATAGGGATTCGGAGGATACCGCTCCTCCCTCCAGAATGAATCCCATCCTCACGGCGCTTCTCGCTCTCCTGATCGGTCTGATCCCGTTCGTGTTCCTGCTACTGCGGCGGGCCGGAGGGGCCTCCGACAGCGGGGCGCTGAGGGAGCGCCTCTCGCTCCGGGAGCAGAGGATTGGGGAACTCGAGTCGGAGATTTCGCAGGTCCGCTCCCGCCTGGAGCAGGAGAGCGCAGCAAGGACGGGCGCGGAGACCTCGCTCGCCAAGGAGCGTGAGACCGCGGCCGAGAAGATCCAGCTCCTCACCGAGGCCAGGGAAGCACTCTCCAACCAGTTCAAGGCCCTCGCCGGCGAAATCCTCGAGGAGAAATCCAAGCGCTTTTCCGAGCAGAATCAGGAAAGCCTCGGGACCCTCCTTGATCCGCTCAAGGTCCAGCTCGGTGAATTCCGCAAGAAGGTCGAGGAAGTCTACGTGCAGGAAGGCAAGGACCGCGTGGAGCTCAAGAAACAGGTGGAGATGCTCGCCGAGCTCAACCGCACCATCGGCGAGGAGGCACGCAATCTCACCACCGCTCTCCAGGGATCCAACAAGGTCCAGGGCAACTACGGGGAACTCGTCCTCGAGAAGGTCCTCGAGGCCTCCGGCCTCCGCAAGGGACATGAGTACCACGTGCAGGTCAGTCATACGACCGAGGAGGGTCGCCGCCTCCAGCCCGACGTGGTGATTGAGTTGCCGGGGGATCGCCGCCTGGTGGTCGATTCCAAGATCTCACTCGACGCCTACCAGCAGGCTGTCACAGCGGAGGACGACGCTTCGCGCGAGACCTCTCTCAAGGCTCATATCGCCTCCCTCCAGACCCACATCCGCGGCCTCTCCGAGAAGAACTACCAGAAACTCTACGGACTCAAGTCGCTCGACTTCGTCATTATGTTCGTCCCACTGGAGCCAGCCTTCATGATGGCCGTCACCAACCAAAGAGACCTCTTCGGGGATGCCTGGAACCGCAACGTGCTCCTGGTGAGCCCTTCCACGCTTCTCTTCGTGGTACGCACGGTCGCCCATCTCTGGAGGCAGGAGGCCCAGACCCGTAACGCTCAGGAAATTGCCGAGCAGGGGGCCTCCCTCTACGAGAAACTCGCGGGATTTGTGAAGGACCTGGACGACCTTGGTAGCCGGCTCCGTCAGGCCCAGGAATCCTACGACGGCGCCTATTCCAAGCTGTCGACCGGCAAGGACAACGCGATCCGTCAGGCACAGAAGCTCGTCCAACTCGGGGTAAAGCCCAAGAAATCCCTCCCGGAGCCACTTATTGAGAAAGCCCTCGAGGATCTCCCCAAGCTTGGGGAAAGCTAGGAATCACGGCACAAAAAAGCGGGACCCCCGTGAGGAGGCCCCGCCTTTTAATGAAGGGGTATTTTAGTACCGACGGGGACCGCGGTCGCGGTTGCCGCCGCCGAAGGAACGGCCTCCGCCACCGCCCTGGGGACGCTCCTCGCGGGGGCGTGCCTCGTTGACGTGCAGGTTGCGGCCCTGGAATTCCTTGCCCTCGAGGGCGTTAATGGCAGCCTGACCCTCGTCGGAACTGCTCATCGTGACGAAACCGAATCCGCGCGAGCGGCCGGTTTCGCGGTCGGACATGATGAAGACATCGGTTGGGTTGCCGTACTGCCCGAAGAGTTCGCGCAGATCCTGGTCATTGGTGTCGAAGGAGAGATTTCCTACGTAGAGTTTCATTGTGTTGTGTGTGTTGGTGACGAAATTCCACTAATCAGAGCCGTTCCCGAGAACCGGGTTTCAAATCACCGTTGAGAAACTCAACTGACAATTCACCACGCAACCAATCGTTAAATTCGAACGCAAACAACGTAGTGTAGTTCGTTCCTTCCGCAAGGCGAATTAGTCGCAAGACCCTTTCTACTCTGTTAGTGCAGGCTGAGAAATCGTTCGCGGAAGCGGCCATGACGGCGTATTGTATTGTGATCATCCCACCGAAAAACCCCACTCCACGGCAGGCATTTCATGGCATTGCTGTCCGGATTCGGACAGCCCGATGGGCGGATTTCACCTGGGAATCGCCGCAAAAAGCGATCCCGCATCCCGCTCTCTGAGCACTGACTACCATGGCCAACATCAATTACGGATTCGAAAAACGCCGCAAGGAGATGGAGAAAAAGAAAAAGAAAGAGGAAAAGCTTAAGGCAAAAGCCGCCAAGAAATCCTCCGGATCCACGGACACATCTGAGGACAGCACGGAAACAACTCCTGTAGAGTAAGACGTCGACACTATTCCCCTTGTCCAGAGAAACATCTGGGGGTGTCGTCTGAATGACCGCCGATCCCGAAAGGATTTTAATCGGGATGGAGGCGGGGGACGGAATCGAACCGTCGCATGGGGCTTTTGCAGAGCCCGGCCTTACCACTTGGCTACCCCGCCGTTCACCACAGGTTAGTTATATAGCATACGCAGAAGCCCGCCGGTGACACAAGGGGTGTTCTAACCGGTCCGCAAAGACTCAATCTGCCCCCCTGAGGAGGTCGGAGTTCGCTTCCCTGAGTTGACGGAGACGGGCATGGGAAGGGAGTTCCAACATGGGATCCTGATGGAGGATCCGAGCGGCCTCTGCGGAGGCTACGGCAAGCAGATCCGCATCGCGGTGGAGGTCGGCGAGCCGGAGCGGGGGAAGGCCGCTCTGCTCGGTCCCGAGGATGTCGCCCGCACCGCGCAGGCGCAGGTCCTCCTCGGCGATGACGAAACCATCATTGCTTCGCTCCAAGATCCGCAGGCGTTCCAGGGCCACGGGGCTGCCGCTTCCCTCCAGCAGCACGCAGGTCGAGGCATGCTCTCCGCGGCCGATGCGTCCGCGGAGTTGGTGAAGTTGAGCGAGGCCGAAGCGCTCCGCGTTCTCGACGAGGAGCAGGGTGGCGTTGGGGACGTCTACGCCAACCTCGATCACCGAGGTAGTCACAAGCACACGGATTTTCCTGGATCGGAACGCTTCCATGACGGACTCCTTCTCGGCGGCTTTCATTTTCCCATGGAGCAGAGCGCAGGGAATCGGCGAGAGACGTTCCTTCCATATTGCGATTTCCTCTTCGGCGGCTTTGGCGGAGAGTTTCTCGGACTGCTCTACTAGAGGGTAGACCACGTAGGCCTGCCGTCCTTTCTCCAAGCGCTCACGCATGTAGGTGATGATCTCCGGAAGTTTCTCCAGGCCACGTGCGGCCGTGCGTAGGACGCCGCGTCCGGGAGGGCGCTCGTCGAGAATCGAGAAATCAAGATCTCCGTAGAGGGTCTGGGCTAGGGTGCGCGGGATCGGCGTCGCGGTCATCACGAGCACATCCGGAGCCGATGGCAGCGTCGTAAGGCGGGCGCGCTGGAGGACACCGAACTTGTGCTGCTCGTCGATAACGACCAACCCGGCTCCCTCGAGGATCGAGTCGTCATGGAGGAGGGCATGGGTGCCGATTACGGCTCCCACACGATCGCCCCGGGATGCCGATGATTTCCTAATTGAGGAGGTGACGAGCGTGACCGGGATCCCGAGCGGCGCGAACCACGACTCGAATGTGCGGAAATGCTGCTCAGCCAGAATCTGAGTCGGGGCCATCAGGACGGCTCGATGTCCGGCTTCCAGTGACAGCAGCATCGAGGCGGCCGCGACCAGGGTCTTTCCCGAACCGACATCACCCTGCAGCAGGCGATGCATCCGGTGGGAACGCTCCATGTCGGCCCGGATCGCTGCGATGGCGCGCGTCTGAGCTGCGGTGGGGGTGAAGGGGAGGGCATTGAGGCAATGACCTAGCAGGGCTCCAGTGACTTTCTTGGGCGAGCCTCGGGGACGTAGCACCGCCTGCCTGCGGATCGTCACGAGGGTCTGGATGCCTAGCAACTCGCGCAGCGCGAGTTCGCGGCGGGCGGGTTCGATCTCTTCCGGCTCGACGGGAAAGTGGATGGAGCGAAGGGCCTTTCCCCAGTCGACCTTGCGTTTTGCCAGGGGATCGCTCCATGAGGCCCAGCCGCATTCCGCAAGGGCGCGGTGGATGATGCCACGGATCACCCGGACGCTGATTCCATCACCCGCCGGATGAACCGGAACGACCCGATCAAGATGGATGCTCTCCCGGTCCTCCTCGGTGACGATCTCGAATTCCGGATGCTCCATACAGAGACGCTTTCCCCGGAGGCGGACCCTGCCGTGAACGATGAGGCGTGATCCGGTCAGGACAGACTTCTGGACGTGGAAGAGATTGAACCAGCGCAGGGTGATGACGGGGGAGAGAGGCGAATCGGTAGCCTCCTGAAACTGCGCCTCAAAGCTCCGCATCCGTCCAAAGCGACGAAAGACCGTCTTTCCCACAATACCACTGAGGCAGTAGGTCTGCTCCCCCTCCGCGTCCGGAAAATGATCGAATCGCCTGCGGTCCTCGTGTCGCCGAGGATAATGCTCCAGCAGGTCGCGCAGGGTCGTGATGCCCAGCTTTTCGAGGGCGGTCAGCTGGGGACGGCGGATCCAGCCGAGCCGTGCGAGCGGGAGTTCGGGATCGTGGGGAGGCGTTGCGGGGAGGGGCTTTGCCTTGGATCGACGAGCGGCAGGTTTCGCGCCCGGGGTTTCCGGAGTCATCACGCCGCATTCGCCACGCAGCTGCGTACGGCGACGATCTGGATCTGGGCCTCGTCTCGGCCCTGCCAGGTGTTGCGGTTCACCGAGTAGGCAACATCCCAAGGGGGGCGGGGGAGTTCGTCGAGCGCCCCGTTGAACCAGATCGCCTGCCTACGCCCTCCGGCGCTGCGGAGATCGAGCCGCAGATGTTTTTCCTTCAGGACCTTGGGTGCGGTGAGTGGGGTGACCCCGCGTGAAAAGAGAATCGGCTGGGCGTTTGCTGTGCCGAAGGGGGCGAGTTGCTCCTGTGTTTCCAGCCATGCCTCGTCGGCAAGGCCGAGATCGAGCTCCGCATCGAGCCGAAGTCTGGGAATCAGGTCCTCATCGCTGAGGAGTTCCCGGGCGGCACGCTCGAAATGTTCGCGAAGGTCGTCGAGCCGTGATTCCTGCAGGCTCAGCCCTGCGGCCATGTCGTGACCTCCGAAGGCGTCGAGCAGTCCCGAGCAGCGGCCGAGCGCCTCAACGAGCGGAAGTCCTTCGATACTCCGTCCGCTTCCCTTGCCGGTTCCCGAGTCATCGAATCCAATGATGAGCGTCGGCCGATGCCAGCGCCGGGAAATGCGTGAAGCCACGATCCCGACCACGCCCTGATGCCAGTCACGGCGTCCCGCAACGATTGTCGCGTGGCGGGCCGGATCGAAGTGGGCCTCAACCCATTCCTCGGCTTGCAGGGTGACTTCTCGTTCCACCGCCTGTCGCTCGCGATTCTGGAGATCGAGCCGGGCTGCGATCCGAAATGCCTCGTCCATGTCGTCTGTGAGGAGGAGGGAGAGGGCCTCCGCGGCGCTGGCAAGGCGTCCCGCGGCATTGATCCTTGGTCCCAGCTTGAACCCCACGTCGGACGGATCGAATGGCGCGGTGGCGCCCGAAACATGCAGGAGGGCTTGGAGCCCCGGCCAGCGGGAATGCTCCAGACGACGGAGGCCGGCCTTCACGAAGATTCGGTTCTCTCCGATGAGGGGAACGATGTCGGCGACGGTTCCGACGGCGACGAGATCGAGGTAATCGCGGAGATCGAGTCCCGGAACGGGTCGGCTTTTCTGCAGGGCGTGGCAGAGTTTGAAGGCGATCCCTGCGCTACAGAGGTAATGGAACCCTGCGCCGAACTTCGGATTCACCAGCGCGTCGCAGAGATCCGCAACGTTTTCCGCGTCCGGTTCGTGATGATCGAGGACAACCAGATCGCATCCAGCTTCGCGGAGTTGCAACGCCTCCGCCCGGGAATTCGTCCCGCAGTCGACGGCCACGACGAGCTCGGGTCGTGATTCAGCGAGGCAACGGCTCACGCCGGCCTCGCTCAATCCGTAACCTTCGGCGGCCCGCTCGGGGATGAAGCATTCGGCCCTGGCCCCGGCGGCGCGCAGGTAACGGGTGAGAATGGTCACCGAGGTGACGCCGTCCACGTCGTAATCGCCGTAGAGGGTAATCCGCTCACCGGAAGCGATCGCGGCGAGGATCCGCTCGGCGGCCCGTGTGATACCGGGAATTTCCTCCGGAGATCTCAGGGAGGCGAGCTTGGGATCGAGGAATAGAGCCGCCTCTTCAGCGGTGGAGAGTCCCCTCGCGGTAAGCAGAGCCGCGACAATTCCGGTGATGCCAAGTTCCCTCGCAAGCAGGGATGCGGTCCCGTCAGGGTGGGAAGGGAACATCCAGCGACGCAGCATTCCTGAGCCTAGCTTCCGGATTATGATTTCTCAACCGGATTGCCAATAGCCGTCACAATGACTGTGGATCAAGCGATCGGAGGCTCGAGTTGGTATTCCTTGGCGAGGAGTTCAGGCGGTAGGGGAGCTAAGAGCGGTTCGCCCATGTCCACCTCGATGTAGGCGGCCTTGTCATCCCGGCGTGCCCGATCCAGTGCTTCCTCTAGTTCGCCGTTGGTCCGGACAATCGTTGTAAACCAGCCGTCGCAACCCATCGCAGCCGGGAGATCGGCATAGCGCCAGCGCGCGATCTTGTTGTAGTCCCGGGAGGCATTGCCCTCCAAGAACTCCTCAATGCCGAAGAGGCGGTTGTTGGCCACGAGGATGATCGGTTTCGCCCCGTATTTGCCCATGACGCCGATTTCCGTGGCAGTCAGCTGGTGGGATCCATCACCGGTGACCAGGATCACGCGGCGGTCGGGTGCCGCCAGGCAGACTCCCAGCGTTGCTGGGGTCGCCCAACCGATCGATCCCCAGAGTGATTGGTTCAGGTAGCGTGCATCCTCGGGGAGAAGGATCGAGGAGAGTTGGAGCGATGAGGTGCCGGTCTCGGCGACGAGCAGATCTCTATCCTTCAGGAATGACTGGATGCGTGTCCGGAGCGAGGGAAAGGTGATGTGTTCTTCCGGGGTTCCGGCACCCGGAGCCGGGACGGGAAGGGGTGGTTTTTCCACACACGTCACGACGATCGTCTCCGCAAGCAGGCCCTCGAGCACGTCGCCGATCCAGACCGGAGAGAAGGAGCGGGTGTAGGACTGGATCTCCGTCCCGTTCTCGCCCAGCACGATTTGGGTCGGTTGGACCGAGATGAATTTTTCCCGGCTGACATGGGAACTGGAGAACCCCGTGGAAAGGTCGTCGAAGAGCAGACCACCAAGATCGAGGATCAGGTCGGCTCCCTCGACATAGGCGCGCACCTTGGGATTGGAAAACTCCCCGCGGTAGCTCCCCATGTATGCAGGATGGCGCTCTCCGAGGACGGACTTGTCCATGACACCGGTGGCGAAGGGGATGCCGGTCTTTTGCAGTAGGCGGTTGACTAGATCCTCCATCCCGTAGCGTGCCAGCGTGAAGGTCGGAAGGATCACGGGTCGGCGAGCCTTCGCCAAACGGTCGAGGATCAGTCGCAAGGCGGCTTTCAGTTCGCCGGGTTCGCTTTGCGGAGGCCTCCATGTCCGAAGCGAATACGGTTCAGGAATTGTGCCCAGTACCGGCATTCGGGCGTAATCCTCGGGAAAGAGCAGGTAGGCGGGTCGGCGTTCGCGCAGGGCGGTGTCGATGACGCGCTCCAGTTCCGCGACGGCATTCCCTGGGTCGAGCACCGCGTGGGCGCAGGAGGCAGCTGCCATGATGGGAGTAAAATGGTCGTAGCGGCCGTCGCCCAGAGAGTGGTGCATCACCCGCCGGGCACGCATGATCCTACTGCTCGGCGCACCGACGAGGTGGAAGACTGGAAGGCGCTCCGCCATACAGCCCATCTGGCCGTTGAGTGCGCTGAGTTCTCCGACCCCAAAGGTGGTCGTGATCATCCCCGCACCATGAACGCGTGCGTAACCGTCGGCGCTGTAGGCAGCGTTGAGTTCGTTACTCGAAAGGATCCACTCCAAATTGGGGTGGTCCTCGATCGCGTCGTTGATGGGGAAGGAGAAATCTCCCGGTAATCCGAAGACATGCCCGATTCCTAGGGCGGCGATCCTAGCCACGGCATACTCGGCGACCGTGGGATTCGTGGCGCTCATGACTAAAGTCCCCCGTGCTTCCAGATCGACATGACCAGGCGGAAGGTCATGAGGGCACCGCAGATCAGCCCGACGAGGCCCAGGATCGGGATGTCCCAGATCCTGGGAGGAATACGGGAATGAATGATGATCGAGGAGCAGATCAGGACGGAGGCCGCGAGGATGGAGTTGGCCAGCCTGTTCGCCACGGAATCGACCGTGGTGCGGATCGGTTCAAATCCCTTGGGATCGATCTTATGCTCGATGGGAATGCTGACTTCCCCCCTGCGGAGGCGGATCCAGAATCGATGGAAATCATCGGGAAGGACCTCGAGGAATCCGACCGACTCGGTGGCCAGTCTCTTGAGGATATCCGCGATGTGGCCAGGGGTGTAACGGCTCAGGATGATTTTCTCGGCGTAGGGTCGGCCGATTTCGACAAAGTTCAGACTAGGATTGAGTTCTAGTCCGACCGCCTCGATCTGGGTGAGTGCCTTGATTCCGAGGTAAAAGGCACCCTTCATGCGGAGGTGGTGTGTCTGGAGAAGTTCCAGAAGGGCGTTGAAGACCACGGTGAGGCGGACTTTGGAGATCGATTCCCCCAAATGACGAGTACTGAAGCTCTCAATGCCGCGGAGCATCGCGTCGGGATCGCCAACGCTTCCCTCCTCGGACATCTCGAGTAAGGAGTTCATGACCTGCCGGTGATCACGCGTAGAGAGTCCCGCCAAAAGGTTGGCGATACTGGCCCTGAATGACGTGGAAAGCTCCCCCATCATCCCGAAATCATAGAGCCCCAGGACACCGCCAGGGAGGAGGGTCATATTGCCGGGGTGGGGATCCCCATGGAAGAAACCGTGAACCAAAACCTGCTCAAAGATTAGGACCGAGATTCTCTCGGAGAGGGCTGAGGGATCGACGCCTTCGGTCTTCATGGTCTCCACGTCGTTCACCGCATGCCCGGAGATGAACTCCATGGTGAGCACCCTGCTCTTGCTCAGGTCCGGAAAGAGACGCGGAACTTTGAGCCCGGGATTGCCTTGAAATTGACGGGCGAATCGGACGGAGTTCTCGGCCTCGTGGGTGAAGTCGAGTTCGCGGGAAAGCGAGGCCGCAAATTCGCGGACCGTCGCCACCGGATTGAGAGCGGCCAACGCGGGGACGCAGGCATCCGTGAAGCGCGCCAGATCCATCAGGATGACCAGATCTTGCTCGATCATGGGGCGGATGTCCGGCCGCTGGATCTTGACGGCCACGGTCTCTCCCTGTCGTGTCACGGCCCTGTGCACCTGGGCGATGGAGGCCCCCGCGATAGGCTTGCCATCGAACTCTGCGAAGGCCTCTTCCGCAGGGATGCCGATCTCCTCGAGGAAGATCCGCTTGGCTAGTTCCCCGTCAAAGGGTGGTACCTCATCCTGGAGTTGGCGAAGTTCGGCGTAGTACTCCGAGGGGATCAGGTCGCGACGCGAACTCAGGATCTGGCCAAATTTGATGAAGGTCGGCCCGAGTTCCTCCAGCGCGAGGCGGAGTCGTTCCTGGGGAGGCTTGGACAGGATTCCCGTCTCGTGCTTCTGGAGTTGGGTCTTTTCCAGACCCAACACCTGCTGGAGGGCGACGAGTTTGAGGACATCTGCAAAGCCGTACTTGAACAGGATCCCGATGATCGCGTGGTAGCGTGGCAGGCTTTTGGCAAAGCCAACCGTGGACTGGATCTCCGGGATCACTGTTCTGAAGGCGACAGGTCGCCCTTACTTGCCGAGCACTTTGTTCCAGGCGGCGATCTGAGCAGACTGGGCGGCGAAGAGCGGCTCGGGCGAATCGACGATGTCGATCGAGGTGATGGTGTCCCCCTGCTTGACGGCGTTGACGACATCCTGGTCCTTCGCACCGTCGACGGCGCCAAAGATCGCATGCTTGCCATCGAGCCACGGCGTAGGGACGTGGGTGATGAAGAACTGGCTGCCGTTGGTGCCGGGGCCGGCATTGGCCATTGAGAAGAGACCACCACGGTCGTGCTTGAGGCCGGGAGCGAACTCATCGGCAAACTTGTAGCCGGGCCCACCCATGCCGGTGCCGGTCGGGTCGCCACCCTGGATCATGAAGTCGGGGATGACGCGGTGGAACTTGATGCCATTATAGAAGCCGCGGTGAGCGAGGTTGAGGAAGTTGGAGACGGTGACGGGAGCCTTGGAGGCGTAGAGGGTCGCGTGGATGTCGCCGCGGGAGGTGTGGACAACGATCCGGATATCCTGAACCGGAGCGGCTGGATTGGCGGCTCCGGCAATGCCGGGGGCCATGGAGAGAATCGCGGGAATAGTGAAAAGTGTCTTTTTCATGAGGCCGCTATTGGGTAGCAGGGAGGCGTGCCAAAGAAAGCCAAATCACCAGTCTCCTCGAAGAGGAGAGTGAAACCCCTCTCCACGCCCGATGTGCTTCGCGTCGGACTCGTCCAGATGCGCTGCTCTGCCTCGCCCGCCGAGAACATGAAGAAAGCTGTGACGATGATCCGCAAAGCCGCCGTCAAGGGGGCCGCCGTCGTCTGCCTGCCCGAGCTCTTCCTAAGCGAGTACTTCTGTCAGAGTGAGGATCATGACTACTTCAAACTTGCCGAACCGATCCCCGGTCCCTCCACGACGACGCTCGGTAAGGTGGCCAAGGAACTCGGGGTTGTCCTCATCGCCTCGCTCTTCGAAAGACGCGCTCCCGGTCTCTACCACAACACAACGGCCGTTCTCGAAGCCGACGGGAAATATCTCGGCAAGTACCGGAAGATGCACATTCCGGACGATCCGCTCTTCTACGAGAAGTTCTACTTCACGCCGGGCGATCTAGGCTTCCGTAACTGGAAGACCTCGGCCGGTGATCTCGGGGTCCTGATCTGCTGGGATCAGTGGTATCCCGAGGCAGCCCGCCTGACGGCACTACAGGGGGCCGAGGTGCTCTTCTATCCCACGGCAATCGGCTGGCATCCCTCCGAAAAGAAGAAATATGGCACTGACCAGAAAGCCGCATGGCAACTCGCTCAGCGGGCCCATGCGCTGGCCAACGGGTGCTATGTCTGCGGTGTCAACCGCATCGGGCACGAGGCCCCGGCAGGCGGCGCTGGATTGGAATTCTGGGGAGGCACCTTCGTGGCGGCTCCCAACGGCAAGATCATCGCCGAGGCCCCTGCTGACGAAGAGACCGTCCTCATTGTCGATCTCGACCGGAACTTCGCCGACACCCAGCGCACCCACTGGCCATTCCTTCGGGATCGTCGCATCGACGCCTATGGCGGCATCGAAAAGCGCTTCATCGATTAACGAGCACTCTTGAAAGCAATCCGTCAGGCCAAACCCTCCGCAACCTGACCAGGTACGCGATTACCGCCTCCTGATGGAGCGGTGGCTGAAAGTCTGCGGACGTCAGAGCGGTCTCTCGATGGGAGTCTTTGCCGAGGGGGACGGATATCCCCTGATGGTTGTGGAATCGTCGGCCACCATTCCCGGCAATCCTTCGCTTTACTTGTCCGCGGGTATTCACGGCGACGAACCAGCACCCGTCGAGGCATTGATCCGTTGGGCCGAAGAGAACAAGGGCTGTCTCAAGGCGTGGAACCTGACAATCTTTCCCTGCCTCAACCCCTGGGGTCTGGAGCGCAATATCCGCTTTGATGCGGAGGGACGTGATCTCAACCGGAGCTACAACTCCCGGAAGCTACCCCGGATCACAGCCCAGTTGGCCTTGATTAAGGGTCGCCGTTTTGATGTCGCCGCATGCCTGCACGAGGATTATGACGCCCGGGGATTCTACCTCTACGAGATCGCGGCGGCCCGTCCCCATTTCGGGGAGGAGATCTGCCGGAAACTTTCCCCAATCATGACTACGGACAGCCGTTCCAATATCGACGGGCATAGGGCTCGCGGTGGACTCATCAGGCGACGGATCCGCCCCGACATGTTGGCGGGGCATCCCGAGGCCTTTCGTCTTCATTTCCATTATGCCGCCAGAACGTTCACGTTGGAGACCCCTTCCGAGGAGGGGTTGGCCTCGAGGATTTCGGTGCACCGCGAATTCCTCAGTTTCCTCTTAAAAAAACCAAAAACTCGTTATGGAAACTATCATGGAAACCGCTAGGTTTTTCTTTTCTCCCTGATCATGAAGCCTCTTTTCCTACTGCTTTTCGTTCAGATACCCGGGCTCCTACTTGCCGATTCCATAACCATGAAGAATGGTCAGGAAATTAAAGGTGAGGTGATCAGTGATGGTCCCGATGGGGTACTGATCGACTACTATGTCACGGCAACGATCAAGGATCAGAAACTCGTCCCGAAGAATGAGATTGCGAAGATTTCGGTCATTCCACCCGATGAGAAGGCTTTTGCTGATTTAGGGAGTCTGACCGCACCCTCCAGCGTGCTGGACACCTCCTTTCACGATGCCTTGATCGAGAAAAAAATTCCCGAGTACCTGGCCAAGTATCCCTATTCCCGCCACCTCGGCGAGTTGAGGTCCGCCTTGGGGCAGCTTGAGGCGGAGCGCTCGAGGATCCGCCAAGGGGACCGCAAGATCGACGGGGCCTGGATTCCCGTTTCTGCGATTGAGGCGGATCCCTATCAGACGACGGCAATGATCCAATTCGCCACCATGAAGGAGAAAGCGCAGGCGAATGATCCCGTGGCTGCTCTTCAGGGCTATGAGTTGATCGAAAAAACCTATTCCGGATCCAGAATTCTTCCCGATGCGGTCATTGTGGCACTCAAGCAGCTGGATGTGCTTCAGGACAAGCTCACCCAAGCACGGATCAATTACGACATTCTCGACAAAAAGCGCCACAAGGCGATTGCCCTGGCACCTGCTGACCAAGCCAAGGAAATCAAGGATGCCCTCGACAAAGACGCAGCCCTTGCCAAGTCCTCGATCAGCGCAGCCCAATCCGATGGGACGAAGTTTTTCCCCGTGTTTCCAAATAACAAGGATGCCCTGGAGGCCCTAAAAACTCTCATCAACACCGAGCGCACGCGGCTTCTCCTTCTTCAGAAAACGCCCATGTGTGAAGGGATCAGTGCCACGGACGAGGCATCCAAGCTCGTTGCCGCGGGCAAGCCCCAGCAGGCCAAGGATCAACTTTCCTCGGCCCAAAAACTCTGGCCTGCCAACCATGATCTCGCCAAGCTAACAGAACAAATCGACCAGATGGCCAAGGCCGAGGCTGCGGAAGCTGCCCGACAAAAAGCCCAACCGTCGGCCACACACGCTCCCAAAAAATGACGATACCCGCACGCAGCGCCTCCCTGGAGCGCACTACCGGTGAAACAAGGATCAACCTGAGTCTTTCTCTCGATGGGGAGGGGCAGTCCGACATCAGGACCGGCATCCCCTTTTTTGATCACATGCTGACTCTTTTGAGCCGTCACGGGCTCCTGGATCTGGAAATCGCGGCCAAGGGAGACATCGAGGTTGACTATCACCACACGGTGGAGGACGTGGGGATCACGCTAGGTCAGGCCCTTGCCAAGGCTCTCGGCGACAAGTCGCGCATCCGCCGTTATGGACACGCCTATGTGCCCATGGACGAAGCGCTCGCACGGGTAGTGGTCGATTGCAGTGGCAGGCCTTTCCTTGCTTACGAGGCACCGCGCGGGGTGGAGGCGATCGGTTTGTTCCCGTTCCAGCTCGTGGAGGAATTCCTCCGGGCCGTGGCGGTGAACGCCGGCCTAACACTCCATGTGTCGATCTTGTCGGGCCGCGACGCTCACCACATGGCTGAGGCTGTTTTCAAGGCGCTAGGTCGTGCGTTGGACATAGCTGTTTCCCACGACGACCGCGTGAAGGGGATCCCCAGCACCAAGGGCGTGCTGTGAGTCGGGACGTGTCTTCTCCCAGGATCGGACTGGTCGACTACGGCAGCGGGAACCTGCGCAGCGTCCAGCGCGCTCTAGAACATGCGGGCGCAGACGTGGTTCATGTCACCCGTGAATCTGAAGCGGAGGGATGCGCCGCGCTGGTGGTGCCCGGCGTGGGATCGTTTGGCGACTGCGCGCGCCAACTCCGGGAGGTTGGGCTCTGGGACTTTCTCAAGGAATGGCTTGCCGCGGATCGTCCTTATCTCGGTATCTGCCTGGGCTACCAGCTGCTTTTCGAAACGAGCGAGGAATCACCCGGGGTAGAGGGATTTGGTGCGCTCCAGGGGAGGGTCGTGCATTTTCCTCGGGAGAGTGGACTGAAAATCCCGCACATGGGATGGAACCAGCTTCGACTCACCAAGCCCGACGACCGGCTCCTCAAAGGGCTTGGTGAAAATCCTGATTTCTACTTTGTCCATTCCTACTACCCGGTGCCTGATGATGAATCGACCATCACTTCGACCTGCAGCTACGGCGTCGAGTTTGCAGCGAGCGTCACCCGGGGTAATCTGAGCGCAGTCCAGTTCCATCCCGAGAAGAGTCAGGCTCTCGGCCTCGACATGCTCCGCAACTTCATTGATTCGCTGGCCTCCATCTCCTAACTCTCAGCTCCCAACTTCATGCTCCTCTACCCTGCGATTGATCTGATGGACGGCAAGGTTGTCCGCCTCGAGCGCGGCCTTGCCGAGAAAAAAACCGTTTATTCCGATGATCCCGTTGCCATGGCCAAGAAATGGGAGGCCGCCGGAGCCGACTGGATTCATCTCGTTGATCTGGATGCGGCCTTCGATGGGAAGAGCCGGAACCTGGAGGTGATTCGCGAGATCGCTAAAGCCGTCTCGGTTCCGTGCGAACTAGGTGGAGGAATGCGTGACGCCGCTTCGATCGAGGCTGGTCTGTCGACCGGCGTGCGCCGTGTCATCATCGGGACCAAGGCTGCGGAACCCGGTTTTCTTGATCAGGCTGCGGGCGCCTTCGGTCCGTCCCGTCTCGCTGTTGGGATCGATGCCAAGGACGGCAGGGTGGCCGTGAAGGGATGGGTCGAGACCATGGAACTCACGGCTCTTGATCTCGCGCGGCAGGCCGTGAACGCAGGGATCCGCACGATTATCTACACCGACATCGCCACCGACGGAATGCTTCAGGGGCCCAATCTTGCCGCCATGCGAGAGATGGCCGATGCCGTTCCCTGCGATCTGATTGCGAGTGGCGGGGTCTCGGGTCCACAGGATATCCGAGATCTGGCACGGGTACCGGGTATCCACGGAGCCATTATCGGTCGCGCTCTCTACGAGGGACGCATGCCGGAGGATCTGCGGACGATCCTTGCTTCCTAAGACTGCTCGCTAGGGCATTTCAAAGATCCGTACAAAATCGGGTGTTCCATTTCTCAGGAAAAACGGGATGAGGCAGTTGCCGACCGCCCCTTCCTGGATGATTGCCAGCGGGAGTGAATCCCCGTCGATCTCAGCAATCCAATCAATGCTGGCTGGTTGACCTGTCAGCAGAAGGCTGTTGCCGGGGGCCAATAGGCCGAGAAGGCGCGACGGTTTTCCGTCACGCGCCCGCGTGCGAAGGGTCAGTGTTTTCCCCGGCATCGCGTTGACGATCCGGTAATGGCAGGGATCCTTCGTGACCAACTCGACGGGATAGATATGGAATTGGAAGTTCGGTGGCCAAGGATGAGGTGATTCCCAGGCGGTTGGCGTCAGTTGGGGGAGCTTTTCGGAGGGACCCTTCCGGCTGAGATCCCCAGTGAGAAGGAGGAATTGGGAGGATTGCGGAGCGAGACGTATGATCCTGTCGGAGATCACCTGACCTTCTGGAAAGCGCGCCGTGTAATGGATCTCCGTATTGGTGACGGCTGCATTGGCCGTCCACTCCCCCTGCGGAAAAGAGGGATAGGCAACGGGAAGATTCGTTCCTGAAACGGAGAGAGCAATGGAGGGGGCGCAGGTGGCGTTGACGATGGTGACTTTTACCTGAGGAGTGGCGGAGGGATTGGGGAAGGGATGGCCATGGTGGGAATGCGCCACGGCGTGATGAGCGGTCGTTGGCCC
>RFPR01000101.1 GCA_009928265.1 Pseudomonadota bacterium
CTCACTCACAAAGGCCCGTCGTCCTTGAACCCAATAACCTCGTTCGGCGAGAGAGGCATGATCAGCGATAAAGTCGTTGTCCGGCACGCAGTCGCCATCAAGGAGAACAACATAGTCACCATGGGCTTCGGCGATTGCGCGATTCAGAATGACAGCCTTCCTGAAGTGATGATGTTCCTGCCAGCAATGACGGATAGGAAGTGCAAGTCTATGGATGCTTTCTTGAATAAGTAACCTCGTTGGCTCACCTGAGCCATCGTCAGCGATAATAATCTCTAGGGGTGCCAGAGTCTGTTTTGAAAGTGACTCTAGGATCTTTCCTAGTGCGACAGGATAGTCGTAGGTGCTGAGAATCAAGGTTATCGAGGGCTTCTTCAAATGCGGTCAAATGATTAAGGCAACTTTCGTTTTCCGCACTCATACTCGTAGAGTCGGCTGTAACGGACAAAAGTGGCGAAGGCCGTGGCCTTCGCGATATAGAACCCGGGAAAACCGTCGAGAAAACCTCTGCGGAGAACGTAAGCGCGAAAGAATCTCCACCAGGGCCTCAGCAGTGTCTCGACCAAAGACCACTTGCGTCCTTTTTCGATCTGACGATTCAAGAAATAGTCACCGAACACGGTGATTTTTTCCACATGGCTATTGAGAGTGGGATTGGAGTAGTGATAGAGATCCCCTCGTAGGCGCTTGACTGAGCCATCCAGCTCGATCTTGTCATGTTCCGGAGAGCCGGACCAGTGGCCTTTGCCATTCCGGAAAAGTCGTAAGCTCCAGTCGGGATACCAGTCACCATGGGTAATCCAGCGACCCAGGAACCACACTTTCCTGGGGAACATCGCTCCTTGAAACCACTCGTGATCCCCTTGAAAAAACGCATGGATATCCGCCCTTAGTGACTCGGATACTTCCTCATCTGCATCGAGCGCCAGTACCCATGGGGTCTTGACCTGGGTCAGGGCATACCTCTTTTGATCACGATATCCCTCCCAAGGATGGTCAATGACGGTCGCGCCGAATTCGCGGGCAATCGCCTCGGTGCTGTCGGTGCAGTCGTTGACGATGACAACGATTTCCTGAACCCAATCGGCCACGCTCCCGAGGCTACGCGGTAAGTTATGCGCCTCATTGCGGGCGATCATGGAGACGGCGATCGGCAGTTTTTGGGTCATGGCCATGATGAGGAGATGCTATTGCATCCCAGTGAAAGGTGGGAAGGTGGGAAAGTTGGAAAGTTGAACCATGGCTGCAGGCTCTTTTAACCCGATCCGATTTCACTTCTGGTTCCTGATGCGGATGTTGCGGTAGAAGGGTCCTAGTGCCCACCAAGGATCCCAGTCGTTTTTTTGACGAGACGAGCAACGTAAGGCGCGTGCTGCTCCTTGATCTCGGATTCCTTGGGGACTCCATTCATCTTCTCCCTGCTCTCTGGACTCTTAGGCAGGCGTATCCGGAGGCGGAGCTTCACGTCATGGTTGCAGAGCATGTCACCCGTGTGATGGAGGTGGCTCCCTGGGTGGATAAGGTCTGGGGGTATCCTCGTTACCCCAAGGGGCCAAAATGGTATCAGGATCTCGGCCGGATCAGGCAACTGCGGGATGCGAAATTCGATGTGGTGATCAATCTCAACGGGTCTGACCGCTCAAGCATTCTGACGGGGCTTAGCGGTGCGCGCTGGAGACTAGGTAGGGTGCCTCAGGATGGTGGGCCATCCTTCTGGCCGCTGATGTTCACCCATACCATCGAGGTTCCGTATCATACCAAGCTGATCGCCATCCAGCGGTGGGAGTGTCTGAAGCTGGCCGGATTTCCGGGGGAAAAACCGGAGATGCCCATCGAGATCCCGGCCCCATCAATGACCAGCATGATCGAAAAAGCGGGGGGGGATGGTGGATGGATCCATGTGAGCCCATTCACCACCGCGAATTATCGTGAATTACCTACTCATCAACTGAGTAAGGTCCTGGGTGAAATTCACCGACTCAATCCTTCCTCTAAAATCATTCTCTCATGCGCCCCAGATCACAGAGAGCAGCAAAAAATGGGGGTATTGATAAGCCAGCTTGATTTCAGCCCATGGCGCGTGTTTCCGGGATCATTAGACCTGATGGAGTTGACTGCTTTGATTCAAAAGAGCCGCCTGCACTTAGGGGGTGATACAGGGAGCCTCCACATTGCCTGGATGTGTGGTACCCCCAGCGTGATCTGGTTTCGACATTTTGATGGGCTTCCGGATTGGCGCCCAATGGGTGATAGCATTCGTTCTTTTGTAGGGGACCAGGATGAAGCTGGAATACGAGGTATCAGCAACGTGGAAATCCTTGAAGCGGTTGAGGCCTTACTCGATAAGAAGCGCGGAGAGCTTGTTGGGAAAGAGTGACGATTTCGTCACAATGGGCTACGGGGCAGAGATTTTCTACGACAGGCTTGGCAAGCATTCCCTCCCCATGCAGTATCAGCATCCTTATTCCTCTATGAAAAAGGCCTTTGGATTTTTGCTTTTGGCAAGCGCTCTCCTTTTTCAGGGTTGCTCCTCCGTGGAGTACAACTCGACCAATGCTCCACGAATGGTTGTCGTGGTCGAACGGACACCATTTTTCCACAACGGGCCGGCCCAAGGGAACGGCCCTGATCTTTCCCTGGTCAAGGGGGATGTTGTCGAGGTGATCCGCAAGGAAATCGGATACAGTTTTGTCCGGATCGAGGATGGACAGAACGGCTATGTGTCCAATGAGGCTCTACATCTTGCTCCCACTCCAAATCAAACGGTCTCCCAGCCCGCTCCTTCTGTCTCAAAATCATCCCCAACGCCGGAGCCCAAGACCGGCTCCACCAATCTGGCCGTCAAGCCGACTTTCCGATATTGAAAGGTTGATCGGTGATGGGGAACGGGTTCGACACCCTTAAAATGTGAGAAGGTAGAAAGTAGGAAAGTTAAAAGACGATTCCCTCATCTTACCTCTCGGCGCCGCCCGTCAGTGATTCGTCGAGGTCGGTGAATTCTTTCCACTTTGCCTTGAAGTCCTTGAGGTAGCGCTGGTCCTGCCACTCGCTCATGGTACGTCGCAGGGTAAGAATCTTGGAGATCTTCTCCCCGAGCGAATTGTGGACCTCACCGAGAAAACGCAGTGCCGCCGCATCGCGGTCCCAGAGCACCGCGTAGGACTGGATGAAGTCCTGGGCGTATGAAAGTTCCGAACGGTCGTTTGGGTGCCAGACATCCGGCGGCGGAAGGGTTAAGTCCAGCAAGAGCGGGGCGATGTGGAGATTCTTTAGGATGCCAGCTTGGTAAGCCTTGCTGGACTCCTCTTCCTCGCCGGCTTTCCAAAGGGCGAGACCTTTGCCGAAAAGTAGGGATGGCTCGCAGTAATCGCCGGGATAGGAACGATCGTACTCGCCAAGACTCTCGATAGCTTTGGAATCCTCCTCTCCCAGCAGATGGACGAGTGGAATGAGGAAGCGTACCCCCTGGTTGTCACGAGGGTTCAGTTTGAGAATTTTCCGGAGATCGCGCGCCGTCTCAACGAAGCGCCCTCCATGCCATTCGGTCATCGCCCGACCGTAAAGGGCGCGCAGGTAGGGGCGCGTCTCCTGATCTTCCCACCATTCCGGGGATTCCCCCCGCCAGCGGCGCTCCTCGCGCTCGATTACCTCCTGATAACCTCGCCGGCATTCTTTCCAGCGGCCGGACTGATAGTCAGCATCGGCCAACTCGATCCGCGCCGAGACGCATTCGGAATCCTGTTCAATTGCTTTGCGGAGGCAAGCGGTTCGCTTGACTTGGGATTTCACACGTCGTGCAGAGGATACTAGTCCTTGAGCGACGAGATCAGGTGGATGATGGCCTTCACCGCGCAGGCGTTGGGCAATACGGTATCCGACCTGACGCAGCTCCTCGGGGCGAATCGAGGGAAAGGATCCAAAGGAAATTTCGAGTCGGCAATCGATCCCGAAACTCCTCCACGCCTCGGTGTCCCAATCATCATTCTCGGCGATCGTCAGTCGATCGGGCGTGCCATGCTCGTCGAAGAGGCGCCCGAGCAGTTGCTCCGCCCTTGGTTGATCGAGTTCCTCCATCAACTCGGGTGGGCAGAGCGGTTTGCCCGAGTCAGTGGTCACCAGGAGGCAGGTCGGGAGATAATAGGAGCCTTCGGAGGAAAGCGTTTCCGACCCCGTTTTAAGCGGAACCGGCTCCTCCAGATCGAGCCAGAGAAGTCGCCAGCTATTGCGGGCGCTGTCGAGCGATTGAATCATGGCAAGGAGACCTTCAGCGTCTGCCTGCGGCCGAAGCGGTCGGTGTAGTGGAGCTCTCCGTGAGTCGCTGCATACTCGTGGACCATCCGGGTCACCTTCACGTCAAAGCAGCAATACTCGGCGATCTCCATCATCTTCCCCTCGCGCCACCAGCGGATCGCGTCGAGGCCATCGCCGGTCTTGCCGATCCCGAGCGTGGCCTGGGCGACCGAGTCGAGTGAAAGACGGTGCCCCGCCGCCTGTTCCACGACCTCAAGGAGATCCAGGGTCGGAAGGTGATGGGGAAGATCAAGGATCGTATAGCCCATCAGCACCTCGTAGTCGAAGCGGCGGCTGTTGTAGCCGACCACCAGATCGGCCCGCGTGAGCAGATCAATGAGCTCGCCTGTACGTTTTTCCGGAAAGATCTCATAGGTGCCCGTACCCGTGCTGTAAGTGACCCCCACGGAGATCCCCATGTCGGCCTTTTTATCCCATCCGCCGACATCATTGGCCGTGCGCTGGGTTTCCAAATCGAAATAAACAATATTCTGCGGTGCTACCATGAAACAGAGATGTTATCGCATCTGGGTAAAAAGTTAAAAGGTTACAAAGTTAAAAGGTTGAGGGTGTAAATCTGTTTAACCTTTTTTAACACTTCACTCTTTTAACTCCTCTTGAGCATATTTTCCTTGGCATATAGAGATATTTACCCTACTAACTAACCCTTTATGGCAAAAGAAGAAGCAATCACCACGGAAGGCGTCGTTGTCGAGGTGCTGCCCGGAACCATGTTCCGCGTAGAGCTCGGTAACGGCCATGTGGTGCTGGCCCATATTTCAGGTAAAATGCGCAAGCATTTCATCCGAATCGTTCCCGGAGATAAGGTAACGGTGGAGATGTCGCCCTACGACCTGAGCAAGGCTCGCATTACCTTCCGTACCGCGTAAGCAATCACCCCGATTGCCGATTACCTATCATCAAAACTCATCACCCAATTCCTATCACCTAAAAACACCATGACCATCCCCGACGCACTGACCCTTAAAAAGGCGATGAAGATCGCCGTCAAAATCGAGAAGCTCCAGCAGAAGCTCCATGAGCTTCTCGGTGCCACCCTTGAACTCCCGCCCGCCACCGTCACCATGACTTCGCAGCTTGTGGAGCTTTCCAGTGCTCCGCGCCGCCGCGGACGTCCTCCGGGTAGCGGACGTAAGCCCCGCGAGGCGGGTGAAGGCGGATCGCCGCTCGCCGGTCGTCCACGGCCCCGTTCGGCTTCCGGGCCTCTGGCCCCTGCCGTCGTGAAGGTCCTCGAGCGCTACAACCGCCCCATGAAGGTCACTGAGATTCTGATCGGCCTCGAGCAGGATGGCTATCAGTGGACCGCCAAGAACCCCAAGCAGACCCTTTATGTCCGTGTCGGTAAGCTCGCCGGAGTCAAGAAGGCCGGCGAAGGCCTCTATGTGGCTGAAGCTGTCGCTGGTGCCGCATTTGGGATTGTTCCTGAGACGGTCGCCCCCGTTGCCGAGCCTGCCTCGTTCTAAAAAAACCCGGAATCCGGCTGTCCAGCTCTCCGCATGAGCGGCCGGATCTCATCACCGAACCTCGCCTCCCTCTTCCGGGAGGCGGGTGATCGGTGGGGCGACAAGCCCGCCTTTGCGACCCGTCAATCCGACGGGTCGTTTCGTTCTGTCACCTATCGCGCATGGCGTGACCGTGCACTCGACCTCGCCGAGGCACTGATCGAGTTGGGAGTGGGTGCCCGCGACCATGTCGCGATCCTCTCGGACAACCGCTTCGAGTGGATCCTGGCTGACGCGGCGATCCTTTTCTGCGGAGCCGCCGACGTGCCGCGCGCCGCGGACATCACGAACGCCGAGATAACCTACATTCTCGGGCATGCCGATGTCAGCGTGGTCTTCGTTGAGAATGCTACAGTGCTCGCCAAGCTGGAACCGCTCTTGCCGGGCTTGCCCAGGGTCCGCCATCTCATTGTGATGGATCCTTCCTGGAATCCATCGGCCAAGGACGAGAGAATCATTCGTCTCGCTGATCTGGAGCAACGGGGAGCCCTGCTTCGGCAGGGAGAAAGCCGTTTGGCCGAGGAACGGATCGGTGGGGTCATGCCCGACGATCTCTTTACCATCATCTACACCTCGGGGACGACAGGCACGCCAAAGGGGGTCCAGCTCACCCATGCCGCCATGGCCTCGCAGGTGAGGAATCTCCCGTTTGATCTGAATCCCGCTGACCGTTCACTGTCGATTCTTCCTGTCTGGCACAGTTTTGAGCGGGTCTTTGAGGTGATCTCTATCGCGGCGGGTCTCGAGACCTGCTATACTTCACTTCGTTATCTCGGAGAGGATCTCAAGACGGTCGGCCCCACGATCATGGCCTCTGCGCCTCGACTATGGGAAGGACTCTACCAGCGCGTGATATCGGGAGTGCAGAAGGCTCATCCGCTTCGCCGAGGGCTTTTCCGTGCGGCCTGCTTTACCGCCGATGCTGTAAGGCGTGCGCGATCCTTTTTCACCCGACAAGAACTTGATCTCTCTGGCCGAAGCGCCATCGACACGGCTCTTCTGGCCGTGCGGTATGCGCTCACCTGGGGGATCCTGCTCCTTCCCTCCCTCCTACTCGACCGGATTGTGCTTTCCAAGATCCGTATGGCCGTTGGAGGAAGGCTTCGGGGAACAATTTCCGGTGGTGGCGCCCTGCCGCCCCATGTCGATGCCTTCTTCAATGATATCGGGATCCCAGTGTTGGAGGGCTACGGCCTCACGGAGAGTTGTCCGGTACTGGCGGTGCGGACTTGGGAGCGACTTGTGATTGGCACGGTCGGCCCGGCCTTTCCCGAAACCGAAATCCGCATCGTGGATCCAGCTAGCGGACAAATTCTCTATCCCGATTCTTCACGCAGCGATCTCGGTCTGGGTCTCCGAGGGGAGATTCATGCCAGGGGCCCGCAAATCATGAAGGGCTACTACAAGGACCCCGAGGCGACGGCTCGCGTCCTGCGTGACGGATGGCTCGCCACGGGTGATCTCGGGGTCATGACCTTCAACGAATGCCTCAAGATCGTCGGTCGCTGCAAAGAGACCATCGTTCTGTTGGGTGGGGAGAACGTGGAACCACTCCCGATCGAGTCCAAGCTGCTAGAATCACCGCTGATCGACCAGTGCATGGTCGTCGGCCAAGATCAGAAGCACCT
>RFPR01000102.1 GCA_009928265.1 Pseudomonadota bacterium
AGATTGCCTTGTGCTTTCCACGGAGGAGATTGGCGGCTTGGACGGCGACGTGGCCGAGATGCTGGTTTTTGGCGTCGATCACCCACCACTGGCGTTTGACCTCGGGAGCTTTTGCGGAGAAAGTCTTCATGAAATTTCGGGAAAGGCTGGTGAGATTAGGAGTGTCGCCTCCTTCTGTCAAAGGAGAAAAAGGTTTTTTTCAAGAGATGTTCCTCAAGAAGGCATCTCAGGGAAATTTGCTCGCTTGCGCGGAGTCCGTCACCGAAAGGTGTTCTGATGCCTTCTATCAGCTTTTTGGGAACCGGATCCGGCATTCCTTCTGCGGACAGTTTCTTTTCCAGTTCGCTGCTCCGCCTTGATGGAAAGCACCTACTTGTTGATGCCGGGGAACCGTGCGTGCATCTTCTCCGCGACCGGGGCACGATACTTTCCGACTTCGATGCCCTGCTTCTGACCCACGGGCATGTTGACCATATCGGAGGGGTACCAGCCCTCCTTCAGGGATGCCGTTTGCTGGGTAGGACCAAACCGCTGCCGATCCATCTGCCGGGTGAGATGATGGCCCCTCTACAGGCATGGATCTCAGCGCTCTACCTTACCGAGGAGGCGATGGGGTTTCCTGTGTCCTGGAACGCCTGGGAGGCGGGGACGATGGTTGATTTTGGGAATGATGTGTCCGTCATGCCATACCCCAACGGGCATCTCCGCGCCTGCTATGTCGGCAAGTCCGGCGCCGACGCATCCCGTCCGTGCGAATCGTTTTCACTGGAAGCTATCTGCGGATCCTTCCGGGCCATCTTCAGCGGTGATCTTGCCTCACCGTCTGAGTTGGCTCCCTTATTGGAGGGCCCCGTCTCGGTCTTGGTTTGCGAGCTTTCCCACTTCAGGGCGGAGGAGTTGGCGTCAGTCCTTCAATCCGCCGCTCTGGAAACCCTGTGTCTTGTTCACCTTGATGAGGACTATGCGATGGATCGGGGGCAGGTGAGGGCTCTCCTTCAGGAGCTTCTGCCGCAGGTCTCCGATGTCTTTCTTCCCGAGGACGGGGAAGTGATAGACTTTTAGCGGTTTCCCTGAAATCCGCCAAACTCTCCGGGGTTTTCGACCTTGATCACCGGTAGGGGGATTCGCAGGCGCAATTCCTCATCGACCAGGATCTCGACGTGGTAGTTGCCGTATTTCTGAAACTGCACGCCGCCGAAGAAATGGACGTTGGTGGCGTGGGCGTTGAGATCCGAGAGCGAGAAGGGGACCTCTGCCTGTGCAATGGCCTGATCTTCCTCGGGATCATAGATCAGGCATTTCTGCGCAAAGTCACCGCTTCCACCGCACCACCGCGTCCAGAGGCAGAGTTTGAAGAAGCCGATCGGAAGGGTGGGGGTGGGAATCGCCCCGAGCACCCCCACCAGAGTCTGCTGCCCACTAATCTCTGCACGGACATCCTCGCAGAGGACAGCGGCCTGCAGATCGGGAAGGATGGTTGATGGAGTCATGATGATTCCGATGCTGGGACAGCTTCCATCCGATGGCAAGGGAATCGCCGGGAAATCCCGGGTCTGTAAAAATTCCCGTTCCCATGGGTTGCTCTGAGGGTGGCTCCCGGAGAATCATGGACGAATGATCTACCTTGATCACAACGCGACCACACCACTCTGCCCCGAGGCAGGTGAGGCGATGAGACCCCTCCTCGAGGGAACCTGGGGGAATCCCTCTGGTATCCATGCGTCCGCCCGAAGAACCCGTGCCGTGATCGACGAGGCACGTGACAGGTTGGCCGGTCTGCTCCGGGAGAAACCACACGGGGTTGTTTTTACCGGAGGCGGGACCGAAAGCTGCAATCTTGCCCTGCTCGGACTTGCCCGCCGTCACCGTGCTCCCAGCAGGGATCATCTGGTCACGGTCTCCACGGAACATCACGCGGTGCTCCATGCGATGAGATCGCTTGCACGCCGTGAGGGATTCCGTCTGACCGAACTTCCCGTGGACTCGCGCGGCCTTGTTGATCCCTCAGAATTCGCCGCCGCTTTGGGATCCGGCACGCTCCTTGCCTCAGTGATGCTTGCCAACAACGAGACGGGTGTGATCCAACCGATCGCTGAACTCGCCGCTATCTGCCGGGAACACGGCGTTTTTCTCCACACCGATGCGGTGCAAGCCTTCGGCAAGATTCCCTGCCATCCGGCGGAACTCGGAGTTGATGCCCTCTCCGCAACCTCGCATAAGTTTTACGGTCCGCACGGGGCAGGGTTCCTATGGCTGCGCTCCGGGCTCTCGATCGAGTCGATCCAGCACGGCGGTTACCATGAGAATGAACGCCGTCCAGGCACCGAGAATGCCGCGGCGATCACCGGAATGACCATGGCCGCTGAGCGGGCCATCGCTGAAGCCTGCGAGGGGATGGAATCAGTCCGCCAGGCAGCCTTACGAGAGATGCTCTGGAAGGGTATCCGGGAACTCTTTCCCTCAGCGATCCGAAATGCCGCGGGTGCTGTCGTTATCGCCAATACGCTCAATGTCAGCTTTCCCGGTTGCGACGGCGAGACCCTCTTGATGGGGCTCGATCTGGAAGGAGTGGCTGTATCAAGCGGTTCCGCCTGCATGGTCGGCTCCATCATGCCTTCCCATGTCCTGCTCGCCATGGGGGTGCCGGAGGAAACGGCGCGGGCCACCGTGCGATTCTCGCTCGGCAGGGCAACCACGGAGGAGGAGATCGCGTTAACGATTGCCGCGCTCGGCAGGGTTCTGGCCCGTCAGACACGGCGATAAGCATGTGATGAGGGAACTTCTTTCGCAGATCGAGGGTTTGCTGGGACCTTCCCACATTCCCCCCGGATCTGTTTCCCGAGGATTCCGCAGGAGGGATCCCCTCCTTGAGGAAAAAGTTCGCAAGGCATTGCAGAACCTCGATCCGCCCCTGGGAGCCTTGGTCACGGCCGGGTGGAATTCCCGCATGAGGACTACGGCCGGAGTTGCCATCCTCGGGTGCAACCAGATCTGGCTTCATCCCGGTCTGCGTGAAGTATCAGAGGAGGAGGTGGATCGGACGCTGCTTCACGAGTTGGCCCATTTGTTGGCACGCCATCGTCATCCTCATCGCCGCATTGAGCCCCACGGCGAGGAATGGCGAGTAGCCTGCCGCGACCTCGGAATCCCTGGGGAGTCACGCACCCACCGGTTGCCCTTTCAGGCACGACGCATGAAACGCCACTTCATTCTGCGCTGTCCCGTCTGCGGAAGACACCATGAGCGGGTCAGGCGCCCGCGGCGTCCCTTGGCCTGTCTTCACTGCTGCCTTACCCATAACGGAGGTCTCTACGACGAGAAATTCCGCTTTGTGGTCAGCAGCAAGGATTTGCAACCGGAGGATTATTGAATGTCGCCGAAGTATTGTTTCCTCAGGGTTTCCAGGAAACCGGATTCGTTCTGCTTGAGGAGCGACTTGTTGATTGCCTGACGCAGGGGACTGCCCATTGGGAGCGCGTAGGCATAGGATTTTTTATCAAAGATGGGACCGACTTCGGTGATGGGGAGCTCGAGGTGGGAGTTGTCGTACCATTGAAGGGTCATTGCATCGAGGACGATGGCGTCGATCCGCTTTGCGACCAGTGCAGTCACCGCCTCGGGCAGCGAGTTGAAGGGAGTCGTGTCGAGGGCCTGGTTGTGGCAGTACTGTGCCCCCACGGTCCCGGGAATAATTCCCACCTTGTGTCCGGGAAGATCCCGGGGTCCCTTGATGATCCCCTCAAGGCTGTTCACCGTCATGATGCTGGTGACCGAAGAGGTGATGTAGGCGACCACGCCGACCCCGAAGGCAATCCAGACGGCGGCCAGTACTCTCCCCCAGGGGCCGGGAAGGCCCTTGTGGGAACTCTTTCCGGTCATCACGATCGACATGACATGGTAGAACGACTCGGCCAAGCCATTCGCCCAGTCCGGATGGAACTCAGCGTTCCACCGTCTCTCGGCAATGGTAACTATCAGGGTTGCGGCAAGGATTACGGCGATTCCTAGTCCTAAGATCTGAAGGTGACCGCTCTCTCGCAGTCCGTTCCAGATCTTCATGAAAGAGGAGCCGCGTTTTTCGTGAACCATGACCTGAAGCCCCCCCTGCAGGAACGGTTGGGAAAATTCGACAAGTTTCAGCCGATCTTCCGTGACAAAGATACCACTGATACCAACATCCACTTTCCCTGCAGAGACGGCCTGCAAAAGATCGGGGATGCTGTCAAAGGAGGTGAAATCGGATCCCCTGCCGAGCTCGCTCGCGATTTCCTTCCAGAGATCCATGCTGAATCCCTCGTACCCCTGGCTTGTTTTCAGGATGAAGGGTTCGTAGACATAAATACCCACCCTCAGGGGTGTTTGCGGCTGCGTCGATGATGGTGTCGTAACAGCACATGGAGCAGCCGCAGGAAACAATAGGGCAGCCAGCAGTGATGCAATGAGCACAAGGTTCATTTTTGAAATACGATTCCCTCGACCGGTTCTCAAACCAAGAAAATTTCTGCACGACGAATACCAGATTGGAATCGGCATGGTTCCTTGGGTATAGGTCTCTCTTCCCCATGAGCAAATCATCCCCCAAATCGCCCAAGACCATTGAGTCCCACTTGATCGAGAACCGCGTCTTCAAACCCAGTGCCGAATTCTCCAAAATGGCACGTATCGGCAGTCTTGCCGACTACAAGCGTCTCCATTCCGAGTCCATCAAGAGCCCCGACAAGTTCTGGGGACGCGAAGCGAAGGAGCTTCACTGGCTCAAAAAGTGGCACAAGGTCCTCGATTGGAAACTGCCCAATGCCAAATGGTTCGTCGGCGGCAAGCTCAATGCCTCCCAGAATTGCCTCGATCGTCACCTAGAAACGCCTCGTGCAAACAAGGCAGCCATCATTTGGGAGGGTGAACCCGGCGAGAAGCGCGTCATCACCTACCGCCAACTCCATCGCGAGGTCTGCCTATTTGGAAATATCCTCAAGCGCAACGGAGTCAAAAAGGGAGACCGAGTCCTTATTTACATGCCCCTTATTCCTGAGGCCGCCATCGCCATGCTGGCCTGCGCCAGGATCGGTGCCGTCCATTCCGTGGTCTTCGGCGGCTTTAGCGCGGAAAGCATCAAGGACCGACTTGCAGATAGCGGCGCCAAGGTCATCGTCACGGCGGACGGGGGATATCGTCGCGGGCAGATCGTGAACCTGAAGCAGAACGTTGATCACGCCCTCAAGGGAAACAACGAAGTCAAGAGAGTCATCGTTTTCCGCCGCACCAATCTCGATATTCACATCGAGGAGGGACGCGATGTGTGGTGGCATCGCGAGTCGGAGTATGTCTCAGCAGACTGCCCGGCAGAGCATCTCGATAGCGAGCATCCTCTCTTCATCCTCTACACCAGTGGATCGACAGGAAAACCGAAAGGAATCCTCCATACTACGGGCGGCTATCTCGTCGGTACCTACGCAACCACCAAGTACGTCTTCGACCTGAAGGAGGAGGATGTCTACTGGTGCACCGCCGACATTGGCTGGATCACCGGTCATAGTTACCTCGTCTACGGCCCCCTCTCCAACGGCGCCACCTGCCTCATGTATGAGGGAGCCCCGAACTGGCCCGAACCCGACCGATTCTGGAAGCTGATCGCCGAGTATGGGGTCACCATCTTCTACACCGCTCCGACGGCCATCCGAGCCTTCATGAAGTGGGGCGACCACTATCTCCAGAAGCACGATCTCTCCTCGCTTCGCCTGCTCGGTACGGTCGGCGAGCCGATCAACCCCGAGGCCTGGATGTGGTTCCACAAGAACGTCGGCCACGAGAAATGCCCCATCGTCGATACATGGTGGCAGACCGAGACCGGGGCTCATATGATTACTCCGCTGCCCGGTGCGACCCCGTGCAAGCCCGGCACTGCGACCTTGCCGTTTTTTGGAATCGACGCGGCAATCGTCGATGATCAAGGCAAAGAAGTTCCTCACGGGGAGGGTGGTAAGCTCGTCATTCGTAAGCCTTGGCCCTCGATGCTCCGCGGCATCTGGGGCGACAATACCCGCTATCGGAAACAGTACTGGAGTGAGGTCAAGGGAGCCTACTTCACTGGTGACGGAGCCCGACGCGACAAGGAAGGCAACTTCTGGATCGTCGGCCGTATCGACGATGTCCTCAACGTTGCCGGCCACCGCCTCGGCACCGCCGAGGTCGAGAGTTCACTTGTCAGCCACCCCTCCGTCGCCGAGGCGGCCGTCGTCGGGAGACCCGATGAGATCAAGGGGCAGGGAGTAGTCGCCTTCGTTGTCCTTCGCTCTGGCCACAAGCCCGGAGACAAACTCAAGGAGCAGCTACGCAAGCATGTCGGTGAGGCCATCGGACCCATCGCCAAGCCCGACGAGATCCGCTTTGCCGAAATGCTGCCCAAGACACGTTCCGGAAAGATCATGCGCCGACTGCTCAAGCAGATTGCCGGCGGTCAGTCGCTCACCGGGGATACCAGCACGCTGGAGGATTTATCGGTCCTGACCAAACTCTCCAAAGGCGAAGAGTAGGGCTTGGGCTTTTGAGTTCTAGCGTTGTTGCCCTGCGATTGCCGTAGGTTTAGCTACGGCTTGCACTTGTGCGCCTAGCTATCTCCTCAAAATCCACACGCCTTGACTTGGATATCGTTCCTGTTCGGTTGATGCAGCCTTCCCTCGCGCGCCTTGCCATAGCATCAAAATCACAAGCTTTTCTGTAAAATCGAAACCTTGGGTGCCTTCATTAATACCCCTCAAGAATTTTCTACGAAAGGGTGGCTATAAAAGGAATCTGCTGATGTAGAGGAGGACGCTCTTGAAGCTGTAGACCTCCTGAATTTCGCTGCGGATCCGTTTTGTGGTGACGGTGAATCGGATGGTTGAAATCACCATGATGACGAGGCCGAGCATTGTCAGAATGATTCCAGCCTCCCTGCCGAGTGGGGAGATGGTGGGCACCTTTTCCTGAACCACGCTCGTGGCAAAATAGCGGACAAGGATGTCGAAACGTTCGAGCAGAAAACCGAAGGCGATCAGCGCAAGAGCCGTGCGCATCCAGGCCAGATAGGTACGCTCGTTGGCCGCAAGATCGGTGTAGCGGGTGATCATGCGCTGATAGATTCGATCGTGGGGAGGCGCTTGCGATGGTCACCCAGGCGAGGGATGCAGGCGATGAGTGCCTTGGTGTAGGGATGCCGCGGTTCCCGCAGTACTTGGTCGGTTTCCCCATACTCGACGACTTCGCCGCGATACATCACCGCGACATGGCGGGCGAGGCCTCTGATGATTGCGAAATTATGGGTGATGAGCATGACTGCCATGCCGAGATCGCGTTGGAGTTCGCGGAGCTTGTCGAGAATCTGCTTCTGGATCGTGACGTCGA
>RFPR01000103.1 GCA_009928265.1 Pseudomonadota bacterium
ACCGACGGATTCCGTCAGGCCAACAGTGCCTGGTGGCTCAACAACTGGAGCGGCACGCTGGCGTGGGGTGCCAAGACCACCAAGCGCACTTACCTCATCGTCGACGCCTACCAGAACAGCATTCAGGAGCCCGGAGGCCTCACCACCTCCACGGCGACCAATGCCGTGAATTGGAACACCAACCCGACCGGCACATCCCGCTTTTACGACCTGCTCAACATTAGCCGGTATGCGGCCTCCCTCATCCATGAAAACGACCTGAGTGACAGGGCCTTCTTCAGCCTCCGCGCTTGGTGGAACTACTACGGACGCTGGAGCCGGCGCCAGAACGGCGGCGGATTCGGCACGATCCCAACGGGACCGAAAGCCAACAGCAACCAGATCCAGAATCAGCAGTTTTATACCTTCGGGGCGATTCCCCAACTCCGCTACGACTACGATTTCCTGGGAAACACCCACACGATCACCGGCGGGGCGATGCTCTACAACACGCAGTCACCCTTCAACCAACAGACGGGGGCAACTCCTTGGGCAACCAGCGGATCCCTCGCCAACCAAAACTGGAGGCAAAACTGGTATGCCTCTTTCTTTGCGGAGAATCGGTTTGTCTTCGGTAAGTTCCAATTCATTCCTGCCGTCCGCTTCGAGAACATCTGGCAGACGATCAACGAGTCGGCCAACGTCGCCAAGGCGGCGGCCGGCCAACCACTCTCCAACGAGAACAACTTCGCCTTCGTGCCGCTGCCGGGATTCGGCGCCGAATACAAATTCAGCGATTGGATTACCGCCTACGGGAATGCCTCCGAGTCGTACAAGCCGGTCACCTTCAGTCAGTCGATACCGAATGCGCCGAATGTTTTTGTCCCGAACAACCTCCAGCCAAGCATCGCCTGGAATTTCGAAGGAGGTTTCCGTGGGAATCCCCGCCCCTGGCTCGCCTGGCAAAGCAGTTACTTCGTTCTGAATTTCTATAACCAGATCGGATCGGTGAATCCCACCCCCAGCACCACGGTCATCCAGACCATCGGGAACTCCTCGACCATCGGATGGGACAACATGCTCCAACTCGATGTCGTGGGGCTTGCCGATGAGGTTAGAAAGACCCCATCGACGCTCAGGCAGACTGGCCCCGGTGACATCAAGCAGGGCGGTACGGCCAATATCCACAGCCTTGTCGACACGTACGGATCGATGCTTTTCACACTGGGATACACGCTGCAGAGCGGCACCTACACGAGCGGGCAGTATCAGGGAAAGACCCCCCAGTATACCCCTGACTACCTCCTGCGCCTGGGCGCTCTCTACAACTGGCGCGACCGCGTGAAGCTCGGTCTGTTGACGACCTTCAGCGCTGCCGCCTATGCCAACGACAACAACACCCAGCAATACCTGATGAACTCCTATAACGTGTGGGACTTCACCTACGAGGTCAACCTCCTCAAGGAACGCCTCAGCGTCATCGGTGGTATCAACAACCTGTTCAACCTCAAATATACCACCCGCATCACTCAGACCGGTATCGACCCGGCCATGCCGCGCAACTGGTATGCCGGCGTGCAGGTGAAGTTCTGAAAGGAACGTCACCCTGCCCCATTCGTCGTCTTGACTGGCATCGTGACTTGCCATCATCGTGCTGTGCAATGGATCAGCAGTCTCTCAATGCCGTTCTCGGTCAGGCGCAGGCCTTCTTTGCCTCCAAGGGACTCCGCTTCACCAAACAACGTGAAGCGCTCGTCACACTCATTTTCCGCAATGACGACCATTTCCGTCCCGAAGATCTCCTTCCCAAACTTCGCAAGAAGGACGGGGCTGTTTCCCGAGCCACCATTTATCGCACCATCCTCCTGTTGGTGGAGAGCGGCATGCTCCGTGAGATTTCCCTCGGGGGAGGGGAGCGTCTTTACGACCCGAACTTTCTCAAGAGCCCGAACCACAACCATCTGGTCTGCGTCGACTGCCGCGAGATCATCGAGTTCGAGGATCCCAATATCGACGTGATGCAGAACTGTATCACCCGGAGACTCGGGTTCTCTCCCACCCAGAAGGCCATCCGGATCGAGGGAAGCTGCGACCGACTCCGTCTGCTTGGCTCCTGCAAGAATTTCAAGGGCGGAAAGAAGGTCACCCGTTCTCCGCGCCGGTAACTGTTGGGAGGAGCCGTGGGCGGAACCGTGTTTGTTGGAGAGATTGACTCGCTACATGCATTGAGATTGAATCTCATTCTCTCGCCTTTTCCCGATGACCACCCTAGCAGAACTCAAGCCCGGCCAGAGCGCCGTCATCACGCGACTCCCATCCGACGAGCAGCTCTCCGTGCGCCTGTGTGAGCTGGGGCTCCTGCGAGGAACCACTGTTACCTTTATCCGGAGCGCTCCTCTGGGTGATCCGATGGAGTTCCGGCTCCGCGGATTCGAGCTCAGCATCCGTCGCGCGGATGCAGCCCAGGTGTTGGTGAAGCTTTCCGAGGCGCCTGTTGCTGGCGCTTCACCTCTGCCTGCTCCTCCTGCGCACGTGGTCTCGACCACGGCCTCTAGGACTGTCCTCTCGATCGATCCGGAACATCCCTCCGAGTCGGAACAATCCCTTCCGGTCCGCCCGAAGTCGTATGCCGTCGTGGGCAATCCCAACAGCGGCAAGACCACGCTTTTCAACGCTCTCACCGGACTGCGGCAGAAAGTGGCCAACTATCCCGGCGTCACCGTGGAAAAGAAATCGGGACAGTTCATCGGCCAGCATGGCGAGAAGATCGAACTTCTCGATCTGCCCGGCAGTTACGGCATCGGGGGGAATGCACCTGATGAGCGGATTACGAGGGATGTCCTGCTCGATCTCCGTCAGGACACCCCGAGGCCCGGCCGCATCCTCTGCGTGATCGACGCCTCGCACCTCGAGCGCAACCTTTACTTTGTTTCGCAGATCCTCGAGCTCGGCATCCCAACCGTAATTGCGCTGAACATGATCGACGTCGCCCGGGCCCAGGGGGCGCCTGTTGATCCGGAGGAGCTTTCCGAAACACTCGGCGTCCCGGTCATCCCAGTGCAGGCGACCCGTCCGGAAACGATCCTCCCTCTGCGCCTCGCGCTCAGCCGCGCGGAGTTGCCTATACCTCACTGGAGCCCCGAGCTTCCCTCCTATTGGACTCGTGCGGTCGACAACGTCGCCTCCTGCTGGCCCGGCGCCAAATCTCCCGGGCGTCCGCCGCGCGACCCGCTGGCCCGTACCAAGGCCTCCATCCTTCTTGCTTCGACGGCGCAGGCCACAGGTGATCTTGCCGGCGAACTCGGTGCTGGCCCTGCTCTGAGTGCAGCCATCGGTCAGCGCTCCCTGCTGGATCGCGAGCATGCCGACTGGCGTGAGGCGGTCATTGCCGCCCGCTATGCCGAGGCAGGGGCGCTCTGCCATCGCGCCCTGCAGGGAAGGAGTGTTATCGCGGACCGGTTGACCCAGAGACTCGACGACCTCTTTACCCACCGGGTTTTGGGATGGGTCGCCTTCCTCGGAATGATGACCCTGCTCTTCGTTTCGATCTTTTCGATAGCGAGCTATCCGATGGATTGGATCGAGGCAGGATTTACATGGCTCTCGGGTGCTGTGCAGGGAGCCATGCCTGAGGGGGATCTCCGTGATCTCCTCACTGACGGAGTTATCGCCGGAGTGGGCGGGGTGGTGGTCTTCCTGCCCCAGATCCTGATCCTCTTTTTCTTCATCGGCCTTCTGGAGGATACCGGCTACATGGCCCGTGCCGCCTTCCTGATGGACCGCGTCATGAACCGCGTCGGCCTCCACGGCAAATCGTTCATCCCACTGCTCAGTTCCTACGCCTGTGCGATTCCAGGAATCATGGCGACACGCACGATCGAGCATCCAAAAGACCGCCTCGTGACGATCCTCGTGGCGCCGCTGATGAGCTGCTCGGCACGGCTACCAGTCTATTCACTGATGATCGCCGCATTGCTTCCCCTCGAGTCGGTCTGGAAGAAGGGAGCCATCATGATGGGTCTTTACCTGCTAGGCACCGCGGCGGCGCTAGGCTTCGCATGGCTCTTCAAGAAGACGATACTTCGGGGCAAGAGCCCTGTGTTTCTCATGGAGCTTCCCAGCTACCGCATTCCATCCCTTCGGCACATCGCCGTGCAGATGTGGCAGCGTTCGGCCCTCTTCCTCAAGCGTGCGGGATCCGTCATCCTCGCCATCTCCATCATCCTCTGGTTCCTCGCCACATTCCCCAAGGTCGAGACAAAGGAGGGCCAATCGGAACCGACCAAGACCGAGCAACTCCAGTACAGCTTCGCTGGACGCATTGGACACATCATGGAGCCTGTCATCGCGCCACTCGGCATGGACTGGAAGATCGGCATCGGACTCGTCGCCGCGCAGGCTGCCCGTGAGGTCTTTGTCGGGACGATGTCTATCGTCTACAACGTCGAAGGGGATACGGAGAGCGAGGATGGGGCGCTCGTCAAGACCTTGAGGGATCAGAAACGCCCTGATGGGTCGGATGTTTTCTCACCGCTCACCTGTCTTTCCATCCTCGTTTTCTTTGTCCTCTCGATGCAGTGCGTCAGCACGCTGGCGGTCGTCCGCCGCGAGACCAACAGCCTGCGCTGGCCGCTCTTCCAGTTTTGCTACATGACCGGAGCGGCATGGATTGCCTCATTCCTCATCTATCAGGGAGGACGGTTGCTCGGCTTTCACTAGGGTTAAACCAAGGGGTTGAGGCTAAAGACTGTTAGACTAGTAGAAGAGAAGCATCCTCAACCCAGTGCTATCTTAACTTCATGACACCCGACACCCAAACGGCCATCGCACTCTCTCTTGTCGTGCTGGCCGCCAGCTTCTTTTTCACCCGATGGGTGAGGGGTCGCAAGAAGCCCGGATGTGGGGGAGGCTGTGGCTGTTCCTCTACCAAGAAGTTTTAGGCATCCCCGGATCTTGTTGGTGAAAGGATCATTACTGTCTTCCAAATCAATTCCTCAGCGTCTCCGCCTCTCTGCGCGAAAACCTATTCTGCAGTCGCTTTGGCAGCTTTCTTCTTTGCAGGGGCCTTTTTCTTGGCAGCTGTCTTCTTCCCTACTTCTGCCGTGACGGCCTCGGTGGTGAGCTTGGGCTTGATCGGTTTACCGAAGCGGCCGCGCTTTACGGTCGACTCATCCCCCTCCGCCTTGGGCGCGCGCGGCTCAAACTCGAAGCCTACTTTCTTCCCGTCGAGGACGAGGAAGGCCTTGAACTTGCGTCCCTTCTTGGAGATGAAGCCTTCGAGGAGATCGGTCTTTCCGGTTTCGGAAATCTTCACCACTTGATCGCGCGGGATGGAGCGCTGGAGGATGGTGCGGCCCATGCGGAAGGTGCACTCCTTCTCCGCGCCGATCGAGCGGTCGCAGACGTAGTTTGTGGTTCCTTCGCGGATGGTTCCCTTTTTGCAGGCGGGGCAGGTGGCGATGGCCTCGGCGTTGCGGAGTGCCTCCTCGGCTGCGGGATCGCCCTCGCGTTCGCCGAAGACGAACTTGAGTTTCCACTCGGGATCGAACTCGAGCTCCGCGGAGAAGGGCTTGCCGAAGCGGCTGCGGAATCCTTCGAGCGGGCCGACTATTTTCTTTTCGAGTAGGGTGGTGATTTCACTGCGCTCGAGCGGGCGGCCGGCGAGAGATTTCCAGACGGAGAGTCCACAGCCGCGGCATTTGAAGAGGCGGACGTTTTCCTTGAAGGGTCCCTTGCCGCACTGGGGGCAGGTGACCTCGAGATCGGGGAAGGCTCCCTCGGCGTCATCGGTGAATCCCTGGGCCTTGGCGACGATGTCACGTGTGAAGCCACGGATCTCCTCCATGAACTTGGGTCGCTCGAAACGTCCCGCCTCCATCTGCTTGAGCTTGTGTTCCCACTCGCCGGTTAGTTCAGGCGAGGTGAGGACGGCCACGCCCATGTGACGCAGGAGATGGATGAGGGCGAGTCCCTTGCTGGTGGCCGAGAGATCGCGTCCCTCGCGTAGCACATAGCCGTCGCCGAGGAGTCCCTCGATGATGGCGGCGCGTGTCGCCGGAGTGCCGAGACCGCGCTCGCTCATTGCCTCGCGCAGATCCTCATCCTCGACGAATTTGCCGGCGCCTTCCATGGCGCTGAGCAAGGTGGCTTCCGTGAAGCGGGCAGGTGGCCGCGTCTGAGCTTCGCGTACCTCGACCGAGTCGGTACGTGCCGACTCCAGATTGCCGGGTGTTCCGGTGACGGGTACGAGGGTCTTGGCGGAATCTTCCTCTCCCTCGGTCTGGGCATGCTTGCCGTAGACGGCGAGCCATCCCGGATCGGTAAGGACTTTCCCCTCGCTCTTGAACGGCTCTCCCTCCACGCGGGTGATGCGGGTGGTGATGTCAAAACGAGCGGGAGGATAGAAGACGGCGACAGTCCGCTGGGCGACCATCATGAAGAGCTTCATCTCGACCTCATCGAGCCCAGCCGTGGTGGCCCCGGTCGGGATGATGGCGTGGTGGTCGGAGACCTTGGCGTTGTTGAAGACCTTGGGGGTCTTGGTCACGAGTCCCTTCTGGAGAGCATGGCCCGCGTGCGAAGCCAAATCTTTGTCCTCAAAGGACCTGAAAGCTGCTTTTACGGCTGGCAGGTTATCCTCTGGGAGATAGCGGGAATCGGTGCGGGGGTAGGTGAGCACCTTGTGATGCTCGTAGAGTCGCTGGGCCAGCTGGAGGGTGCGCTTGGCGCTGAAGCCGAAGCGGCCATTGGCCTCGCGCTGAAGAGTGGTCAGGTCGTAGAGGAGGGGGGCAGCCTGGTTCGTGGACCTCTTGATCTCCTCGATGACGCCCGGCTTGCCGGTGCACTTGGCGAGGATGGCCTCGGCACGCTCACGATCCCAGAGGCGCTCGGCCTTCGCATCGGGTGCGGCCTCGTCCTTGGCATACGATTCGTCGAACCAGCGGCCGGGATAGTGTCCGGCGGCGACGGAGAACTGGGCGTGAACCTCGAAGTAGGTCTTGGGGACGAAGGCGCGGATCTTCTCCTCACGCTCGACGAGGATGGCCAGGGTCGGTGTCTGGACGCGGCCCACCGGGGTCAGCTGGAAGCCGCTCTGGCCGGAGTTCACGGCGGTGAGGGCGCGGGTGCTGTTGATGCCGACGAGCCAGTCGCTCTCGGAGCGGCAGACGGCGGCATCGGCGAGGGGCTCCATGTCGGCTCCCTTGCGCAGGTGCTCGAAGCCTTCCTTGATTGCCTCCTTGGTCATCGACTGCAGCCAGAGGCGCTTGACCGGCTTGGTGCAACCGGTGAGTTGGATGATGTTGTGGAAAATCAGTTCTCCCTCGCGGCCGGCATCGCAGGCGTTGATGACCTCGGTCACCTCGGGATCTT
>RFPR01000104.1 GCA_009928265.1 Pseudomonadota bacterium
TACATCACGGATATGAGGCGCGGCCAGTGGTCGCCGGATGAGCGTGACGCCATTATCAAGCAGACGGCGCAGCTGGACGGCGCCAAGGTCAAGATTAGGCTAGCGCAGGATCCCGGGCAGGCCGGAGTCGACCAGGCACAGCGATTGACGCGGATGCTGGCGGGCTATCCGGTACGCTCAGAGCGAGTGAGTGGCGCAAAGGATATCCGGGCAAGCGGCTTCGGTGCTCAGGTCAATGCGGGTAATGTCAGAATGGTCAGGGCTGGCTGGAATGGTAATCTCATCGAGGAGCTGCGCCAATTCCCGCAAGGCCGCAATGATGACATCGTGGATGCTCTCAGTGACGCCTTTAATGAGCTGACCCTTGCTGGGCAATCGTCGCAAGGCAAGCTGTTGCGATAAAAAAAAGGCGGCCATTGCTGGCCGCTAGTAGTCACAAACTTCTTCGTCAACTCACTTTCGCGCGCTGCCGGGCCAGACGCGCAGCAGTCGCTTTGGCGATGTTGCGACGTGCCGCGTCCCTTTTGGCATCGCTGGTTGATTGCCCGGCCAGGCTGGCAACCCTGCTGCGGAGCTCCCGCTCCCGTCGCCAGGCGGCTTCAAGCTCGTCGAGAGCCTCGAGGGCCGTCGGCGGCCCCCCAAGACAAAGCGTCCGTAGATATGCCAGAGCTTCCGGGATTGTCATTCGGCGTCCTCCTCGTTGATGATCGACGGGCACATCATATACAGGTTGCTAAACCGCCCGCCGGGATCGTCGCCGTTGTAGATCAAGTCCGCCAGCTCGTCGGCGTGCATCGCCACAGAGAAGATCGGCGCAAACTGGACACCAGCCAGCCGCATCTTTTCCTCAGCCTCGTTGATCTCCGCCTCAGTGTTGATCGGCCAGAGCTGCACCGCTCCGGTACCGATTTCGATGTATTTTGAGAGTTCCATAAAGCCCTTTCTGTGATAAACCATTATGAAAAGAGACGGGGCCGGTTGCCCGGCCCCGTCCTTTGCTTATTTGTTCTTCCTTCTGTTGCCCACCACCAGCGCGTGGGCCATATTTACCGAGTTGATCAGGATCAGCACGGTGAGTGCTATCCCGCTCTCCCACCCGTTTACAAATACCGTGGTCAGTTCCAGCAGTATCGTGAACCCTAACGCCTTGTACCACTCGTCCCAAAGCTTGAGTGCCCAGGTGTAGACCGAGGTGCCGGAGAAGAGGAGCCCGCCAGCCACGATCAGCCAGAGCGCCGGAGTGTGTACCGTGTGAACGTGAGCCACGCGGTAGACGATGACTGGGATTACCGAGCCAACCAGCAGGCCGATGAGAGTGGCCAGCTTGTGGTGACGAAGTGAGCGGATCTGAGTGAGAATCGAGTTGTTTGTCGTTGTCATACTGTCTCCTGTGTTATTTGGTTTTCAATGAGTCAGTGGTTTTCCCCACCAACAAATACATTCTAACACAACCGCAGTTGTGTTGCAAGCATTTTAATCAAAAAAAAGAAAAAAAATCAAAAAAATATAGGTCGATATTTGGCGATACTGGCAGCAGGAGGGAATATGGCCGCACGTCCTTTATCCGATCTGGAGATAAGCAGCCTGAGGCCTTTATCGCAGCGAATCATAACCTCAATTGCACGGTCAGACAGACCGGCTTTAGCTACAATGCCGTCGACAAGTACACGCGCAAATGGCGCGCTGGTCAGCTGGCCGATATGCCGGGCGTCCCTGCCTATAATCCGCCAGCCTCCGTCGTGCGCACTCAGCTCGACGACGGCGAGGCTGCCGCACCTGCTGCGGCCGAATCACGTCGGGGCGTACAGAACCTGCGGCGCGAGCGTGACCTGCTGCTCGAAGAGCTGACCGCACTCAAGCATCAGGCAGAGTTATCCCGGATGATCGGCAAGGCAACAATGCAGATCCCTGACTGGGTGCAGAAGCGGCCATCAAAGAAAAGCCGCGTTGCCATTCCTACAGCCTTCCTCTCCGATTTGCACCTCGATGAAGTAGTCCGGCCTGAACAGGTCAACTTCGTCAACGACTACAATCGCGAGATCGCCGAGAATCGACTACGGCTCTTCTTCGATCACGTCAATACCCTGAGTCGTGAGTACCTCTACGGCATCAAATACGATGGGCTCGTCCTGCCGCTCGGCGGTGATCTCTTCTCCGGCATCATTCACGAGGAGCTGGTGGAGACCAACGCCGGCACGATCTTCGAGTCACTGCTTTACTGGGCGGAGCCAATGGCGGCCGGGATCAGGCATATGGCCGACGTCTTTGGTCGGGTATTCCTGCCCTGCGTGGTCGGCAATCACGGGCGACGGCAACGCAAGCCGCACGCCAAGAATCGCCCTCAAGATAACTTCGACTGGTTCTTTGCTCACCTGTTGGCCAAACTGCTCAGCGGAGACAAGCGCCTGACCTTTGCCATATCGCCAGCCGCCGATCAGCCCTACACGGTCTACTCGACTCGCTACCTGCTGACGCACGGCGATCAGTTCCGGGGCGGGTCAGGTATCGCCGGGATGCTGTCGCCGCTGCTGCTGGGCGATGCCCGGAAGCGCGAGCGCGAAAATGCCGTCAAGCGGCCATACGATTATCTGATTATGGGGCATTGGCATCAGCTTGCATTTTTGCGCGGGTTGATCATAAATGGTTCATTAAAGGGATACGATGAATATGCCTACATCTCCAACTTCCGGTATGAGCCGCCGCGGCAGGCCTTCTGGCTGACCGATCCCGATCACGGTGTCACCATTACCGCGCCCATTCACGTCACCGGCGCAAATGAGCAATACACGTCAGCAAGCGGATCTCAGGCCGTGGTCGTAATGGGCCGCACCAAGTAATCAAATATCAGCCGTCAGGCGCAGGAAGGAGCCATCTTGAGCAAGCGCGAGCAACACGGCATCCTGACCTTTCGAGTCTACCCGGAAGGCCGCCGCTGGCATTACGATGTCTACGTCTGGCCCACCGTGGCATCGATGCGCGAGTATGTCAGGCCTCACGCCGCTGACTGGCGCAGCGTGATAGCCTGCGTACTCTGGCCTGTCAACTCGTCTGATCGACCTCGGCGGTATTGCCTGGGTGAGGTGCACTTTTCGCGACGCCACCTTGGCCCGGATACGATCAGCCACGAGGCCACTCACGCTGCTCTACAATGGGCACGCAAGATGGGACTCGTCATAGACTCGGCGGCTGATGCGACTGAGACGGATCCGGACGAAGAGCGACTCTGTGAAGCGATTGGTACGATCACGCATCAGATTCAGGCCGTTTTGCAAGAGCACAAAATACTGACGCAATAAAGCCGCAGTGGTATACTCATTGAGCCTCTTGTTGGTGAGGCGAGGAGGAATACCAATGAACGTCACTATTGCACGCCTGATATACCCGGACGCGCCATCTGGCAGCCTCTCCGGGTATTGCTCTATCTGCGGCGATTATGGAGATACGCATTATCACCGCAATGATCTGCTGACCCCGACATCAGCCAATCTGACGTCTATCTTCGACTTTCATCACCCGCACGTCTGCCGCTTCTGCTCGTCGATCTGGCGTGAGCCGAAGAAGTATCATCGAGCCATATTGGCCACGCCGGAGCAGGTCCTGTTCCCCGTGATCTCAAACGAGAGCGCGACCGAAGAACGACCGACCTGGGGACGTGCCATCCGCGCATTACGGCGGGACGTGCCGCGGGTAATGATCCTGACTACGGATCCAAAGAAGCGAGTCTGGCCATTTGCCCGTATCAGCCAGGGGCCGACGGCGTGGATCTATGTCCACGATCCCAGTCGCGGGTTATCGCAGAATGTCACTATCGACCTTGACTGGCAACTGGCCGCCCTCGGCCTGATCGAGCAGGCCTATGATGCCGGATTCTCAAAGCCTGCCATTGAGCAGAGTCTCTATTCCAGCCACAAGCAAGTGCAAGCTGTCGGCATTCAAGCAACGTCGATTCTGGAGCGGGATCTTGCCGCCATCCGGGGATCGGCTGAATTCATCACCGCGCTGATAATGGCGCAGAAAACAGAAAGGGCATCAACAACGTGAAAACGCAACCATATCGATTCGTTGTACGCGCAACGCAAAGCATCGCTCACGGCGAGGCCGGAGTGAACTCGACCGGGCCAAACAACACAACGCTCTTTGCTCGCGAACTGGCCCTGCTCAACCGCGAGCAGATCAGCGCTTCCGACGTTGACATTCAGGCGTCCATCGACCAGCTGCTGCGTGTCGCATTGGTGCCAGCATCGTCCGTGGAGTTCCTGACAACCCTGACCGGCGGCGAGCTGTTGGCCGTGATCTTTGCATCACAATTCCCCCTGATCTACCGCGGCGAAGGCGAAGGGCTGTTTGCCGGTGCCGAGCGGTATCAATACCTCACGACCCGTCTGGTCGATGCGGCAACCTGCTGCTCGACCCTGCCGACGGCGTGGGCATACGTGAGCCGCAAGCTCTCCCTCTCCCCTCCGGGATCCGGATGGCATCCGCCGCTGCTGGCCTTGTTCTCACTGCCGCCATTCCTTCAATCTGCTGCTTTGGCCGCAACCTTGCGGGCTCCGGAGATGATCGTAATGGGGGCGCGCTTCATTGCCGACGGAATGAAGACCACCAGCTGGCGATATGCCGAGGCTGTCGATCGCGATACCGAGGAGGGCGTGATCTATGAGGCGACCGAGGAACAAGTTCGGCAGCTCGGCGCAAATGATGGCAGGATGCTGGCCGTGCGCATACCAGCCATCTCCGGCAATTCGATCCGTCACAACCTGCTCCGCGCGCCGGGTGCTACCAGGCTGCTGACCGAGCTTGGACTGACCCCGGATCGTGAGATCGTGCCAATCGCGGTCGAACGCTTCCTGTACTCTGGCGGCAATACGGTCAAAGGGGCGAGGGCGCCGGGTGCTTGTGATCTCTATGAGGCAGTCGTCAGGCGCAATTACCCGTTTATCGATGCATTGGGTGGATCCTTCGATCAGTTCCTGCTGACGCGCTCAAACGTCTCCGTTGCATCGTGGATCGTATGCCGGGAAAACAACTGGATTACGGCATCCAAGACTGACGGACAATACACATCCGATGTGTCGATCTTCGATCTGGTCAGTGAGGTCACGCGCACACGGTCTGGTATTGGCGGTAAGGACAAGGAGTCAGGTCAGATGATCTTCAGCTATGAGACTCTGGCCGCACAGACCGCCTTCCTGATTGAGGTCAGCTTCCAGCCATATACCAGCGATCTCACCATTGGCGCTGTAATGCAGGCTATCGACGATTGGCAGGGGTCAGGTGGCACTCTGGGCGCAAAATCCGCTCAGGGGCATTCTGGCTTCATTGCGGAGCATTACAGGAACGACGTCCGTCAGGCATTGGCCGCTGAATATCTATCATACCTGGCCGAGAATCGGGATCGACTCCGACAGGGGCTGATCGATGCTACATTTGGGACGGAGGCTGTCTTATGTGGAGCCTGATGCATATCCCGGAATTCGACGATTACGGCGCACGGATCGGGGAGCTGACCCACCTGCCGCTCCGCGTCACCGTCCGCACTGACACAGCAGTGAGTTGCAATGATCCGGTTGCGCTCGATGGCGTGCTGGCATATGCAATGGTCACAGACGCGCTCAAAGGACGGCCATTCCCGCAGGGGGCTGGCCCGTTCTGGCAACCGCTACCACTCGACTGCATCCGGCGGATCAGCGGTCTGCCGCTATGGGCCAGCACGGATTTCATTCCGTCACATCTCACCAAGTCGATGACGCATATTCACCGCCGCACATCAGACAATCCCTACGCAATGCAGGGCCTGATCCGGACCCTCGACCAGAAGCGACCGCGCCGATATCCCAGCTCATCAGCCGGGCCGTATATGGATTACCGTGTACCGGAGCGGCGCTTTGTAGCTGAGTCGTGGTCGGCAACCTGCATCGGCAATCCGGACGAGGTCAGGCGCCTGCTCGGTCTGGTGCGGCACTTCGGCAAGGGCGGCAAGCGTGGTCAGGGCGTAGTCCGTGACTGGCAGGTCGAGGTCATTCACGACTTCAGTTTCTACCTGCCCGATGGCCGCACTCTTCGACCCGTACCGATCACGGATCCCGGCTGGCAAATTGGCACTCGGCAAGGGTGGACTCCCCCCTACTGGTTGCGCAAAACGTGGCTGCCGTGCATTCCCTCGTCCGTGGCCAGCATTCTATGAGCGTCAAGGACTGGGCTGATTATGGCATCAGGGGAGCGGTGGCAGTAGGAAGGCCTGCTGTCGCTGCTCCCTATCGCCGTCAGATTGATAAGCTGGTGTCACGCGCACTGGCCAGCATCGAGCAGCTTGCAGATCTGACAATGGGCCGCTTCTATTCGGCAGTATCCTTTGGGGCTGATTCGCTGGTCGCTGATAACTTGATGCGGCGCGCTTATCCCGATCGTCCTGCAATGTGGGTGAATCAGGGGCCGCTGGCTGAATGGCCGGATTGCCTTGCGCTCAAGGATCAGATGGTGGCTGGCGGCTTGCCGCTGGTCGAGCTGACTCCTGACGTCACGCTCTATGACTGGTACCGTCAGCACGGTATACCGACGGCATCGGCAATGGATGGCCGTGATGATCAGGCACTAAATGAGGCGCTGATGTATGCACCTATCCGGCGATATCAGGCATCAGCGCAAATGCGTGGCTATGTCTGGGGATTGCGGCACAAGGGTGAGGGGCGGCACCGGCAGATCCTGCTCAACTCGCGCGGTATGGTCTACACGCGAAAAGGCGACGGGCAGGCTGTATGCTCACCCGTCGCGCATTGGACCAAGCAGGAGATATGGGCCTATATCGACCTGCACGCCATACCCTACCCGGCAATGTATGATATCGATCGCAATGAGATCCGCAATGGGCCGCCGATCGGGACCAGCGCGCTCAATATGGGCCGCATCGTCAAGATGAAACAACGCTTCCCGAATCTGTGGCGGGTGATGATTCTGGAGTTCCCGGAGCTTCAGCGGTACACATAGGTTGTCGCATACGCTCCCTGATGGCAATGTAATCGACCAGCACGGCCAGCCGCTTGTAATTCAGCTCGGTACCGACAAATGACCGGCCGTTATCGTATGCGCGCTTACCGATCAAGCCCTGTCCCATACAGAGATCACCAATGCAGCCGTACCGGTGATTAGCCGCCACCCAGGCGATGATCTCGGCCTCGTCCTTGTCCTCAAGCTCGGCATATCGGCGAGTCTGGAAATCGTTGGTTGCGTGGATCACGTAGCACT
>RFPR01000105.1 GCA_009928265.1 Pseudomonadota bacterium
AGGTCATGGCTACTCGTTTCCTTGGCAGCATCCCCGCCAGTCACCACCGCGATCCCCTCTCCCTTCAGGAGCACCGCACGTTCCACAAGGAGGGGTGATTCCCCGCTGTCGAGTGCCGTGACGGAAGCCCCACAACGACTCAGGAGACGAGCTGCTGCCAAGCCGCTTCTTCCGAGGCCGAGGACGGCCACCCGGAGACCGGCGTAGGAATTTGAGGCGGGGCTCATCGTGCGGGTAATCTGTTCAGCGAAGTTTGAGGGTTGCAATGCCAAGAAGACCGAAAACGATCGCCAGGATCCAGAAACGCACGGTGACCGTGTTTTCCTTCCAGCCCGAGAGCTCGAAGTGATGATGCAGCGGCGACATCTTGAAAATGCGCTTGCCGGTCAGTTTGAAGCTAGCGACCTGCAGAATTACCGAGAGCGCCTCTGCGACAAAGATTCCGCCCACGATGGCCAGCAATAGCTCTTGTTTGCAGCAGATGGCGAGCACACCGAGAAGACCGCCGATGGCCAGAGATCCCGTGTCTCCCATGAACACCTTGGCTGGATGGCAGTTCCACCAGAGGAAACCGAGTGCTGCACCTGCCAGCGAGAGACTTACGATGGCAAGTTCTCCGGAGAGCGGGTAGTAGGGAATCTGAAGATATCCGGCTGTCTTGATGTTGCCCGCTAGGTAAGTGAAGACCCCGAAACAGGCGCCGGCCATCACCGTGCAGCCAGCAGCCAGGCCGTCGAGCCCGTCTGTCAGGTTCACCGCATTGGAGGAGCCGACGATGATCAGCAGGTAGAAGAGGTAGGTCCAGAGACCAAGGTTGAGGACAGGCCCCTTGAGGAAGGGGATGTAAAGTTCCTGGGCCTGCTTGGCGAGTGCGGGGGTGAGTAGGAAGTATGCGGTAATTCCCCCGGCCAGGATGCACTGGAGAAGGAACTTCATCCGGCTGCTGATCCCATCGGAACTTTTTTTCGTGATCTTGAGCCAGTCGTCATAGAAGCCGATCGCCCCGTGAAGAAGAACTGTGAGAAGACAGATCCAGACAAAGGCGTTGTCCGGGCGGGCCCAAAGCAGCGTGGAAATGACGACGGCCGCGATCAGTAGGATCCCGCCCATGGTCGGCGTTCCTTTTTTTCCGCCGTGCAACTCATTGAGGCGGTGTACCTCCTCGGCGCTACGGATCGGCTGCCCAAGTTTCAACTGAACGAGACGTCGGATCAGGGCGTCCCCGAAAAGAAGGCAGATCAGGAAGGAGGTGAGTCCTGCGCAGAGGGCTCGGAAGGAGATGTACTGGAAGACATTCAATCCCTTGGCGCCGGGAACGCCGTGCAGGGTGGTTACGAGCTGGGAGAGGTAGTAGAGCATGGGAAGTTCAGGCGAGATGTTGAAGAATCTCCTCTAAGCGTGCGCTGCGGCTCGCCTTGAGCAGGACGGTGACTCCGGGAGAAAGAATTCCCGAGAGCATGTCGGCAGCAGCCTTTGTGTCGGGAACCAGGCGGACATCGGCGAGACCGGCCTTCGTCGCCGCTTCCGCGATCGCAGCAGCTTCCTCGCCAACACAAACCAGCAGGTCGGCCGAAGAGGCGGCCTGCACTCCAATGCGTCGATAGGCATCACCCGCGTGGAATCCGAGTTCCCCCATGCGTCCCAGCACCGCGATGCGACGTCCCTTGTGAGAACAAAGCGTTTCGAGCGCGGCGATCATCGACTCGGGATTCGCATTGTAGGTGTCGTCGAGGATGGTCGCGCCGTTTCTTTCCAGAATACCAAGCCTGCCGCCTGTCAAGGCAACTGCCCCGAGGGCAATAGAGCATTCTCCCAGCGGAATGTCGCAGAGAACTCCAGCGGCTATCGCCAACAGGGCATTGCCGACCATATGCCGTCCCGGAACAGGAAGGAACGTCTCCGTCTTTCCAAACTCCCCCTCGATCTCGAAGCGGGTTCCCCAGCCCTCTCTCCTGAGGTTCACGGCCCGGAGATCACCGATCCCGATTCCAACTTCGATTACCTTCGCGGACGTCCTGCTCCGGAGTTCTATGATGAAATCGTCAGCAGCGGGCAGAATGGCACAACCATTTGGCTGGATGCGCTCCAAGAGATCCCCTTTTTCCCTGGCTATCTCTTCACGCGATCCGAGATGTTCGATGTGTGCGCTCCCGACACCTGTGATGATCCCGATGTTGGGACTGGCAAGTCCCGCAAGTGAGGCGATCTCTCCCCGGTGGTTCATCCCGATCTCCCAGACGGCCGCCTCGTCGGAGGAAGAGGCCGAGAGGATGGAAAGGGGAAGGCCTATGTGGTTGTTCAGGTTTCCTCGTGTGGCCGTGACTTGGAGCCGCGCGCCGAGAACCGCCGCGGTGAAATCCTTCGTGGAGGTCTTTCCGCTGCTTCCGGTAATTACCACGGAGCGTAGCTTCAGGCGCTCCCTCCACGCGGCGGCAAGAAGCGTCAAGCCGGCCAAGCAGTCGCTGGTGGAGAGAATTCCGAAGTGGGATGGCAGGCCAACAGGCGGCTCAGCGTCGCAAAGAGCCGCCACCGCCCCCTTCGCAGCCGCCTCGGCGAGGAAGGCGTTTCCGTCAAAGCGCTCCCCTCGCAGGGCAACATAGAGGTCTCCGGGGCGGATATCGCGTGTATCCTTGGAGATACGGGAAACAATGGCCGACGGATCACCCGCTGTCAGCAGGGCCCCCGCCATGCTTGCGATCTCGGAAAGGCTCAGCGGATCCATGTCATCGATCCTCCTTTATTTCACGCGACGCCATCGCGCGAGCCGTCACCCGGACATCATCAAAGGGATGCCTTTCCCCGTTGATCTCCTGATAGTCCTCATGCCCTTTTCCGGCAACAAGGACCAGATCCTCCGGTCCGGCGAGTTCCACCGCGCGGCGGATGGCCGACTCTCTATCAACATAGACCTCATGGGATTTGCCGCGGAATCCCTTCTCCACCTCGCGGAGGATTGCCATCGGCTCCTCTCCCCTTGGGTTGTCGGAAGTGACGATCACCTTGTCGGAGAGTTTTTCAGCAGCGGCCGCCATCAGGGGGCGCTTCAAGCGGTCCCGGTCCCCGCCGCATCCAAAAACAGTCAGGATTCGAGCCGGGGCGATCTGCCGCAGCGAACGAAGAACGTTTTCCAGCGCGTCGGGTGTGTGCGCGTAGTCGACAAAGGCCTGGAAATTCCTTCGAGCCGGGACCCTCTCCAATCTACCCGGGACTTGGGGAATGGTTGCTGCCGCCGCTACCGCACGCCTCAACTCGATTCCCATGACCGAAACAGCGGCAAGGGCTCCAAGGGTGTTGTAGACGTTGAAGAGTCCGATCAGGGGAGTGCGAACGAGGTAGCTCCTTCCCTTGGCATCCAACTGAAAGGTCGTTCCCAAGGAAGAAAACCGGACCGCACTGGCACGGAAGGCACTGTTGCTTCCCTGGCCGAAGGTGATGACCGGCACCGACTTTGGAATTCTGTCTATGAGACGTCTGCCATAGCGGTCGTCTGTATTGATGATAGCCTTTCCTTTCTTTTCCGTTTGGGAGGGAAGCCCCGTGAAGAGACGCGCCTTGGCCTCGAAGTAATCATCCATGGTCCCGTGGTAATCGAGATGATCCTGAGACAGGTTTGTGAAGATGGCGGCATCGAACTCGAGCGCACCCACCCGCTCCTGCACCAGCGCATGACTTGAAACCTCGAGCGAGGCCGCTCGGAATCCCCCGTCACGCATCACGGCCAGCATTCTCTGAAGATCGATCGATTCTGGGGTCGTCCGTGAAGCGGGTTCGGAGATTCCGGGTAATTCGTAACGGATCGTGCCGATCAACCCACAAGGACGTCCGACCGTGTTGCAGAGATGACGGATGATCCAAGCCGTCGTAGACTTTCCATTGGTGCCAGTAACCCCAGCAACGGCAAGCGTGCGCGAGGGATGGCCATAATACATTGCTGAAACCAGAGCCATGGCAGCACGGGCGGAGGGAACACGTATTGCAGGCATCCCGCCCGATGATACCTCCCCTTGGCAGACCACGGCTACGGCACCCTTGAGTGCCGCCTCCTCCACATGCCGAGATCCGTCATCATGACTTCCAGGGAGCGCAAAGAAGAGATTACCGGGAAGCATCTTCCGGGAATCGCAGGTAATTCCGGTGATGCTTCTCTCCGCCACCTCCGGGAAAGGAAGAGTGGCTATCCCGGTCAGCAAGGCACCGAGTTTTATCTCGGTGCGAGGGGTAGCCTTGGTGATCGCGGCACTCATCGATTGGACGCTTGGTTGGAGGAGGCAGTGGCCTGCGCGACGGTATTCTCCTGCGGTATGTCCAGGTAGCGGGCTGCACGCGCACCAATTTTCGAAAAGACAGGCGCAGCCACTAGGCCACCGTAGTTCTGATGCTCTCCAAGCGGAGCATCATCCACAATCACGAGTCCCACGAGCCTCGGGTGATCTGCGGGAAAGAAACCTGCGAATGAAACGGTGTAGTGCCCGTCTTGATAGCCGCCTTGGGCACTGATCCTCTGTGCCGTGCCCGTCTTGCCTGCAACAACATATCCGTCGATTGCAGCGAGGGGGGCGGTTCCCTCTTTGCTAACCACTTTCTGAAGCGCGCTTGAGATGAACTTCGATACGCCCTCTCCAACGACCTGCCGATTCGGCGGCATCTCGCTCGGTGAACTTCCTTCTCCGCGACTCAGAACAAGCCTTGGCGTCATGAGTTTGCCCCCATTTCCAACGACCGACATCGCCATGATCATCTGAATCGGCGTCACGGCAACTGACTGACCGAATGCCATACGTGTCTTGGTCAAGCCGTCCCAACGACGGGGCGGGTTCACCATACCGGAGATCTCGCCCTGAAGGGGGATCCCGCTCTTTTCACCGAAGCCAAAGGCGCGGACATAATCGTAGTAGAGCTGATCCTTCATCATGAGGGACATCTTGGCTGAACCAATGTTGGACGAATACTGAAGGATCTCGGCAAGGCTCATGTCCCCGGCCTTGTGGTGATCCTTGATGGTCTTGCCCCCGTAGCTAAAGAGGCCGTTCTCGCAGAAGATCCTGCTCCGATCGCTGACAATCCCTTCGTTGAGGGCTGCCGATGCGACGACGATCTTGAAGACGGAACCCGGTTCATACATGTCGGTGATAATGCGGTTGCGCATCTCCTCCGGCTTGGCCTCATTGAATTTATTCGAGTCAAAGTTGGGTCGACAGGCCATCGCCATGATTTCCCCTGTCTGGGGATCGACCAATATCGCCGATGCACTCCGGGGCCTGTACTGGCGGCAGGCCGACTCGATTTCATTTTCCACAATGGCCTGAAGTCCCATGTCGATCGTGAGACGAATGTCGGAACCGTTCTCAGGCAGCTGTTCCTGCCCCCGATAGGTGACGATCTCAAGGCCCTTGCGGTCGTGTTCGATCCAACGGAAGCCGTCCTGCCCGCTTAACTCGCGATTGAAAGACTTCTCGATCCCGTCGATTCCGTGGCCGCTATGATCCACAAAACCCAGCACATGGCAGAGCATTTCGCCATTCGGATAGCTACGCACGGAATCTTCCTCAAGGTAGAGTCCGCGTAGCCTGGCTCTCTCCATCGCGGCGATCATGGCCTGAGCCTTTTCCTCGGCCACCTCCTTCTTGATCACCACATAGGGTCGCTTACCCTTGACTGCTGGAGAAAGCTTCCCGACCAGTTCCTCGACCGGCATCTCGAGGAACGGTGCGGCAATGGCTGCCAATGCGGCGGGATCCTTAATGTGGGTACCGTCCGCAGTCACCGTGCGGACAGGGATGTTCACCGCGAGTTCCTCGCCATTGCGGTCGAGAATCCTGCCGCGCTTTGCCGGAATGGGCTGACAGCGGAGATGCTTCTGCGCGGCAAGCTTTGAGAAATAATCGTGCTGAAGAATCTGTAGGTGAATCAGTCTCCAGGCGAAGATGGTGAAGACGAGTACAAGCAGGGCGCAGACCACGCCAATGCGCCCTGTTGTTCCCTTCATCTCCTGAGAATACGCTGGGGCGCCCCGGCGATCACCCCGGAACCGGGTTCACGCGAGGCGGTGCGCAGGACCCCGTCTGGCTCGGCGGAAACGGGGGGAGTGATCCGAGCGACGGCCGTGTCACGCACCGCCTCGAGTTGGATGTATCCCTCGTCGAGTTTCCTCTGGAGGTATCCACGCGAGGTCATCGAGGTAATACGTGCCTCGAGGGCCATGTTCCGGGCCTCGTATTCATGGAGTTCCTGCTCGACGAGGCGCGACTTGTTACCAACGGCATGCTGCTGATTCTTCAGATAGACAAAGAACAGGGCGGCCATGCCGACCAAAAATCCAAGTACCAGCATGCGGGCCACGAAATCGACCTCGATGGCGTTGGTAGCGCGGCGGCGATTCCCTTTCATCGGGTCACCCCCTCGGTGGTTGTTATCCGCTCCGCTACCCGGAGGCGGGCGCTCCGGGAACGAGGGTTGGAGGTGAGTTCTTCCGGAGAGGCGGTCACCGAGCGGGCGGTGACGAGATCGAGCATCCTGTCGGGATTAGGACGCGGCGCTGGCCAAGTGGGATTGTCGATCTCGACCATCGAATGCTTCCGGAAAAACTGCTTCACGATCCGGTCCTCGAGCGAGTGGAAGGTGATCACCGCAAGACGGCCACCCGGCGCCAGCAGTGAGACGAAGGATGGCAGGGCTCGTTCGAGCGAGCCGACCTCATCGTTGACGGCAATACGAAGGGCCTGAAAGACGCGGGTGGCGGGATGACGAGGACCTGTGCGACCGGCGGCGATCAGGTCGGCCAGTTCTAATGTGGTGACAAAGGGTTTTTTCTCCCTGGCCCTGACAATCTTGACTGCAAACTGGATGGCGCGGGGCTCGTCGCCGTATTCACGGAAGATCCTAGCAAGTTCCTCGGCAGGTGCCGTGTTGACCAGATCGGCGGCCGTCATCCCGGAGTGCCCCATCCGCATGTCCAGGGGACCTTCGCGCTGGAAGGAGAAACCCCGTTCCGCCGTATCGAGCTGATGTGATGAGACCCCGAGATCAAGCAGCACCCCGTTAACGGAAGTGATGCCCATTCCTGCAAGAACACCGGGTGCCTCCGCGAAGTTTCCCTCAATGGCTGTGAAGGATTCCGTATAGGCGGAGAGAAACGAGCGCGCATGGGAGAGCGCCGAGGGATCACGGTCAAAGGCGATAACCCGCGCCCCGCCCTTCAG
>RFPR01000106.1 GCA_009928265.1 Pseudomonadota bacterium
CTGCCTCTCGGGAGTGACGAATGTGGAAGGCGAAATCCTCTCCGTCCGCCAAGGCGGATCTTACTGAATAAAAATATGGAACTCAGGAACTCAGGAAAAGAATCAGATACCCCAAGAACGGATGCAGTGTTTTGGAAATTCCACACCCACGACGATATCGTGGCTCTTGCCCGCGATCTGGAGCGCGAGAACGCCAAACTCCGAGCGCTGGTGGAGCAAGCCGCTGATTGGCTCGATTACATGGGCCGCTCAAAATCCGTCGCGATCCTCCGCGATGCTCTCAGGAACTAACAGCCTTCAGCCTTCAGTCTAAAAACCTAATCCAACCCCTAACCACATGAACCCCATCACCTACCTCCTCCACCGCCTCCGATCCATCTTCAGTCCTTTCTCCTTTCGCCTTCCGCCTTCCGCCTTTGGCTCCCATCGCCTCAGCGATGAGGAGCGCCTCATGGCCTTCTCCGTAGGTCTCGATGATGAGCCGCTCTGGTGGCGAGGGCTCCAGGAGTTACTCGCCGATGCCGAGGCGGATCAGGTTGAGCTTGTGAGCGCGGCAACTGTCGCCGACAAGCCCGGCTTGCTCGCTCATTGTGCGGGAGGTCTTGACATGATCCGCACCGTTCGTCAGGAGTTGGAGCGCAGGCGTCAGGAGTCGATCCGCCAGCGTTAAGCCGGATCATTCCCGCAAAGTTCGCGGGACGCAGGGACACCAAGGGATATTATGGGAAAGACCACACGCCCCCCGAGGGCATCCAGCTTGAAACGTGAGATCGAGAGCGCGGCCGCGTCCGCCGAGATCGCCCGGCTCAAGGAACAGCTCCGCGCCAGCGAATCCGCCAAGGCCAAGCTCGCCGCGACACTCGACCGGCATCTTCACACGGCCAAGGCCCGACCCATCCCACCGGCCAAGCCATCGCGGCGCGGGAAAGAGGACATCGTGCGGGTGATCATTCCCGACACGCACGGGGCCAAGGTGGATAAGGGAGCGCTCGCCGCGTGCCTCGGCGACGTGAAGGCGCTCGATCCCGATGAGATCATCCTCCTCGGTGATCACGTTGATTGCGGGGGATTCCTGGCCCAGCATCACACGCTCGGCTACGTTGCCGAGAGCGCCTACACCTACGAAGCTGACATTGCCGCGGCCAATGCCTTCCTCGATGCCCTGCAAGCGGCCGCGCCACGGGCTCGGATTGACTACATCGAGGGGAATCACGAGAGAAGGATCGAGACCTGGGCTCTCACGCAGACGCTTCGCAATTCCAAGGACGCCGAGTATCTGAGGCGTGCCTTTGCTCCCGAGTTCCTGCTCCGGCTACGGGAGCGAGGCATCCCCTACTATCGGCAGGGAGAGTTCTACGACGAGCTCCCGATCCCTGGCACAATCCGCAAAGGGAAATGCTACTTCTTCCACGGATCGAGCACGGCCAAGCAGGCCACGACCGTCACGCTCAATAGCTTTGCGGGAAACGTGGTCTTTGGCCACACGCACCGGGAGCAATCATCGAGCGCCCGTCCTGTCCATGCAGGACAGATAAAGGCGTGGAATCCAGGCTGCCTCTGCGAGCTGCAACCGCTCTGGCAGCATACCAACCCGACAAGCTGGACTCATGGATTCGCCGTCCAGCTCGCGGCCAAGAGCGGCGAGTTTCTTCATCTTAATATCCCAATCATCAGCGGCCGCAGCTTGCTTGGCTCGCTCGCCGGAAAGTTCCAATGAAGCCCCCCGCCCGCTCCAGCATTAGGATCATCAAAACCGACAAGGTTCCTCCTGGGTGGTTCACCAGAGTCGAGCTTCAAAAGGCTTGGGGAATCTCAGGAGCCCATACGAGGAAAACCATCCAGGAAGCGATCAATGCCGGAATGGCGCAGATGAAAATCTACCGCATCGAGACCAACACACGCGGGGTGTATCCGATCCAGCATTACAAATTCAGGAAGAGGAGACAATTTCTCGCCAGCACGTTTCGACGGCTGGCCGCGTGACCCGCGAGGGTTGCTGCATAGGACGGGGGATGTCTAGGAAGCCCGGAATAGGGAACGGACATCCCCCGCTCCATGTCACCCCATCCCCTTCATTCCTGTGAATCATTTCTCGTGGGAACCAGTGAGAAATCTTGTTGACATCTCCCGAGCCAAGATGGACGTGTGCGATCTATCAGGCGGCAATACCTAGCCCGGCCAGTCTGATCGGAGAGCAGGGACAAAAGGGGCTTGTTTCCACTTAGGGGACATACCTATGGCAGCAGAGAACGAGATTAGTCTGACGGACATCGCGGCATTCCTACCGGAGAGCATCCGGGTCGAATCAGCGAAGCCCGCAACGGAGGAAAAGGAGCCCGAGGCTGAAGAGCCCGAGGGCACCGAGGACTCCGGGAATGATGAATCAGCATCATCCGTGCAGGAGGAAGCCTCCACGACGGATGAGGAGAACCAAGAGGAAAAGTCCGAGGAGGAGTATTCCGATGAGGAAGATTCAGCCGAGGGAGCCGACGACGCGGATGAGGATGAGGAGGACGCAGAGAAGGGCGATGCCCGGTCCCCGAAAGCCGCCAAGCTCCTCAAGCGCATCGACAAGCTGACCGCCAAGAGGCGCGAGGCCGAGGAAGCGCTGGAGAAGACCCGCGAGGAAGCCGAAAAGCTCAGGACCGAACTGGCCGCCGCCTCCAAGGTGGTGCTTCAGCCAACCCCTGACGACCCGCTCTCCGATGTCGAGACCATGGAGGAGCTGGACGCCCGGCTCGCCGCCGCCAAGCGCGTGCGGACCTGGGCGCTGACCAACCGCGACGGGGCCACCGTAAAGGGGGCCGATGGCAATGAGGAATACGTCGATGCGGCCGAGATGGCCCGACACCTTGCAGCCGCCGATGCGATTGTTACCGATCATGCACCGGCTCGCCGGTCATGGCTGGCGCAGCGTGAGACGAGCGTGGCCGAGGCCCGAGCGGCCTACCCCGCCTTCTTCACGCAGGGCTCCTCGGAGAGCAAGGCGCTCCGCGACATCCTCAAGCAGTATCCCGCGCTGGGGAAATACCCCAACGTCGAGCTGATCATCGGCGATGCCCTTGTTGGCCAACAGGCCCGCATGGCACGCCAGGAAGCACAGGCAAAGGCGAAAGCCCCAGCCGCCGCTCCCTCCCGGAAAGCGCCGACACCGGCGCCCGAGCCTCCGAAGGTGACAGGCAAATCCAAGATCCCTGCCAAGACGGCGCGAGAAGCGGCGTCACTCAAGAAAGCTTTGCAGGAGGGAGACCGGGATTCGGTCGCCTCACTCATGGAATCACTCCTCGGATAACCCGAGACAACCCAACCAACTCACATGCCCCTACTCACCATCAATGACCAGATCAGCAAAGGTCTCCGCGAGGACCTGAGCGATCTCATCGCAGTCGTCGATGCCAAGTCCAAGCCCCTCCTGGCGCTCGCCAAGAAGGGTGCGGAACTGGTCAACCCCGACGTGTTCTCCTGGCAGGCCGACGGCTACAATGCCCCGTCCTTCGCCGGAGTCATGAGCGGAGACGACGTTTCCACCTACGACAGCCCGGCCGCCCAGCGTGCCAAGCTCTCCGGCCGCTGCCAGAAGTTCCGCCGCTCCATCATGGTCGATGACTTCGCCGCCAACATCTCCGATGTCGCCGGTGTCGGCCGCAAGAAGGAGATGGCCCGTGGTGCCGCCAAGAGCATTGAAGAGCTCGGCCGCGACATCGAGGCTGCCTTCTGCTCGGACAGCGACAGCGTTCAGCAGACCGGAGCCAGCACCCCCTACCGCACCCGCGGTCTCGGAAGCTGGATCAGCGCCTCGGCTCAGACCGATCTCCCCGTCCCGAGCGACTACCGCTCCGTGGCTGGTTCGATCACCACGACCGCGACCGACTCGATCACCGAGGGTTCCATCCAGAATCTCCTCCAGGCGATCTACGAGCAGACCGGCACGGTCAAGAACCTCGTCCTCCTCTGCGGACCGACCCTGAAGCGCCGCTTCACGGAGTTCACCCGCACGCAGGCCGGATCGACCAACGTGGCCTTGAACGTCAAGACCTACAGCACCGACGCCGCCGACAAGAAGATCACCGCGACCATCGACATGTTCGAGGGTGACTTCGGCAGCCTCCAGCTCCTCCCCTCCCTCCTGCTTGCCCAGGACGGACTCGCAGCGGTTCAGAGCCGCCGTGGATACATCCTCGACCCCGAGATGGTCGAGGTGCGCTACGGCCGCCGTCCCGCCTTCCGCGAGCTGGAGGATCGTGGCGGTGGTCCCCGCGGGATCATCGACGCCATCGCTGGTCTTGTGGTTCACAACCCCAAGGGCTTCGGCAAGATCGCTTCGACCGCTTCCTAATTCGGGTGGTTTGACACCGGAGGCTCCCCTGTCATGGGGGGAGCCTCCCAGCCAGACCATACGCAGGGAATGATCACTGAGGAAAATATCGGGATCGACGATCCCGAGATGCTCGATCTTATCAAGGATGAGCTCTTTACCGGCTGGCGGGCGAGTGCCGTCATGGCCGAGATCAGACAGCGCCGTGTCGCCGAGGCCAATGCCCGGCTGGAGAGCGCCCTCATCGAGGGAATCGGCCAGCACACCATGAGTGTCGATGCCGATGCCTATTGGTTCTGGAACTGGAAAGAGCCCGGCTGCTGGCAGGACAAGGGATTCCGTGCCGAGTTCCTCAAGAAAAACCCCCACTGCGCTGCCCCCAAGGTGGAGAGGAAAATCATGATCACGAGGTGATTAGTAAAAGGTCAAAAGTAGCAAAGTAAAAAGTCTCCCACCTTCCCACCTTCCCACTTTCGCACTTTCCCACCCCTTCATGGACCGCACCAAAATCTCCTCCCTCATCGGCGAGCTCTCCCAGGCCGAGACCGATGCCTCCTACTATTTTGGGAGGAAGACCGACAACTTCAATACCCGCTTCTGCCTCTGGTCAGGACAGAGCGAGGATGGCCGTAAGCATCAGGGATCGCTTGGGAAGAAGCCCTGGCCATGGGAAGGCGCGAGCGATACCCGCATCCGCCTTGCCGACACGATCATTAACGAGACCGTCCGCCTCCTGAAGAGAGCCTTCTTCTCCTCGCGGATGCAAGTCCAGCCGGTCGAGACGAGCGATGCCATTGTGAAGCAAGCCGTCCAGACGGCGCTCAACTGGATGATGAAAGTCCACTGCCTCGACGATCTCAGGCGTGAGGTCGAGCTGGCGCTCCAGATCCGTGAGACCTTCGGATTAGCCTTCCTGGGGATCTTTTGGAGGACGACTACCCGGATCGAGAAGAAGCAGATCACCCTAGAGGAGATCCAGAATGTCGCCCTCCAGGGAGATGGAGCCGCCGCCGCCCTGGTCGAGGCGATCCTCGATCCCCTTCAGGAAGAGTCAGCTAAGTCGATGCTCGCCATGCTGGCCGAGCAGGCCGGGACCGCTTCCGCCGTCCGGGCGCTCCGGGAGAAGGGAGTCTTTGAGTATGAGAATCCCTACATCTTTGAGAGCAAGCCCGAGTGGGTAGCGCTGGAGCCCCTGGAGGACATCCTCTTCCCCGCCTCCACCTGGTCGATCCAGCGAGCGCCGTGGGTAGCCCGCCGTGAGCTGATCACGGAGGATGAGCTCCGCGAGCGCGAGACCACGCAGGATTACGATGCCGAGTGGGTCGAGAGGGCCGTCAAACAGAAGGGGATGACCCAGCGGATCAACCGCAACGTCCTCCGCAACAACGAGTATCTTTCCAACAATGACCGCGACCTGATCGAGGTCTATCACGTCTATCGCAAGGTCCACGACAAGGGTGCAACCCGCGTCGAGTGCACCGTGCTCAATACCTCGATCACGGATCTCGTGGCCAAGCATGAGATCAGCCCCTACGAGCACGGCCAGTTCCCATTCATCGAGCTCCCCCGCGAGCGTGCCAGCCGGAATCTCCTGGAGTCACGTGGCGTTCCGGAGCTGGTCCATACCAGCCAACAGGAGATCAAGACCCAGCGCGACTACCGCGCCGACCGCGCCTCCATCGCCATCCTGCCACCCGTCCGCGTCCCGGCCAACCGCGGCAAGATCGAGCTAGTCTTTGGCCCCGGCACACAGATCCCCGAGCGTAGGCCTGGAGAGTTCGGATGGATGGAGCCGCCCCCGTTTGATAAGGGGACCATCGAGGTCGAGCAGAGCACCCGAGGCGACGTGGACGAATACTTTGGTCGTGCGACGGCCGCCATCGCTCCGGCACGGACCATGCTGGCCCAGCAGGATCTTGTGGACAGCTTCCTCACTGACATGAAGTTGGCCATCGCGCAGACCCTCCAGCTCATGCAGCAGTATCTCACCGATGCCCAGGTGCAGCGGATCGTCGGGATGCTCCCTGGCAAGTTCCAGCTCACCCGTGAGGAGGTGCAGGGACAGTATGATCTCCAGGTCGATTTCGACGTGCGGGATCTCGATAACGAGTTCCTCGGCAAGAAATTGGACTACATCGCCAAAGTGGCCATCCCGCTCGATGTGGCCGGAGTCATCGACCGGGCTGGCCTGGTGAAGTTCATCATGAGCGCCGTCGATCCCGTCCTGGGAGAAAGCCTTGTGCGCGATGCCGGAGTGGCCGCCGCGGCGGAGGCCGAGGATGAGCAAGTCCAGTTTGCCAAGATCGCGGCCGGATCGGAGCCTCCCCTCAAGGAGGGAGGCAATCCCCAGGTCCGCCTCCAGGTCCTCCAGCAAACCATCCAGGCAAATCCCGCCGTCACCCAGCGCTACCAGCAGGACGAAATCTTCCGGAAGATGATCGACGCCCGCGTGCAGAGTTTCCAGTTCCAGCTCCAGCAACAGCAAAACGCACAGATCGGCCGCATGGGAGCAGTGCCGGCGCTCTCGCATCTAGGAGCTGCGTGAGGAGTAAAAAGTAAAAAGTAAAAGGTAAAAAGTAGCAAAGTTACCCACCTTCCCACCTTCCCACCTTCCCACCTTCCCACTTTCACACCTTTTATGAGCGCTAATCTCATCGTCGGTAAAGACCCGACTGGCAACAAAGTCCCGGTAGCCGTCGATGCCGCTGGCAAACTCCAGATTGGAGGTGTCCAGCTCGACGCTCTCAATCTCAACACCGACCAGATCGAGTCTAAGCAGGACACGACCAACGCAATCCTGACCACGACGGCTGCGGATCTTGCCGCAGTAAAAAACCAACTTGCCACGGGCACGGTTACGGTTTCTGGAGGTGGTGG